>JAHEDC010000229.1 GCA_024641425.1 Verrucomicrobiales bacterium
GACAAGGAGACGGCTGATCCAGGGAAAAAGCTGCTTCTTCCGGCTCACGACGCCATCCAGTTCGTATACCCCATGATCACGCTTCGGATAGTCGACGCGCTCGACCACCTCGTCCGGGCCCTCGATAAGCAGAATGCTGACATGGCGGCCGACATCGGTCACCATGAGACAGGCCACATCGATATTCCCATCGAGCAAGCGGCGCAATTCCTCTTGGAGAGCATCCTGCGCCGGCCAGAAATGGTTCAGCCCGACTTCCTCGATCTGGGAAATGCTGAGATTGAATCCGCTCTCGGTATACTCCTTCCGATCACTCAAAAGAGCATCGGCCGGGGAAAGCGATCGCAAGACCGATCCTGTGGCGAAGAACTCGTCGGTGAAACGATCGATATCGAGGCCCGAGACCTCCCGCAGCCAGCCCAGTATATCCCTGTCCTCCTGCGTGGCGGTAGGCGAGGTGAGATTCAGGGTGTCCGAAACGATGCCCGCACAGAGGCAGGTCGCAATGCCCTTCGAAGGATCAAGCCCGGCGATCCGGTAATTTCCCGCGACGATCGTGCAGGTGGAACCAACCGGGCGATTGATGAACTGAAGGGGTTCACGACTGACAAGGTTGCCGCTCAACCGATGGTGGTCGATGACCTCGATGATGTCCGCTTCGTCCGCGCCCGTCACGGCCTGCGCGAATTCGTTGTGATCGACAAGCACGAGTTGCTGCTGCGCCGGATCGACGAGGTCGGATTTCGAGAAACAGCCCGCCAGTTTGCCCGTCTCGGGATCGATCACAGGAAAGACGGGCTGGGCGGAACCGAGAACGCGGGCGCGCACGTCCTCGACGAGAGCGTCCGGCGGAAACTGAAGGTAATCGGCGGAAATCGCGGACTCGACGCGGCGGGAGCCACGAATCAACTGGGTCGTGCTCGCAGTATCCCGACGGGTCGAGAGGACGCCGACACCGTTTTCCGACGCTTTCCGCACCAATTCCTCGGAGACTGAAAGCCCGCCCGTGACCACCAGGCAGCGGACGCCGGATTCGATGGCAAGGGCGTGGACTTCCGGTCGATCGCCGGTGATGACGACAACCCGCTCGACCTCGAATTGCTCCAATCGGCCGGCAATGACCTGGGTGCTGGAAGCGGCGACCATGACGACGATGTCGTCCTCGTCAACCAACCGACCTGGTTCGAAGAGGAACCGCCCGTCGAGACTCGCCCGCATATTCCGCAGGGTTGTCCGGACAATACGCATTCCGTCGTCCTCCTGGGCCGCAGGCAAAAGGAGCGCGAGCAGATCGAGCAGCGAGAGCATCCCCAGCATCCGGCTTTGAGGATCCACAATGGGAATGGCACGCAATCCCCCGGCGATCATACGGGCGTATACCTCGTAGAAAGTCTCGTCCGGCGAAGCCGTGGCGACCGTCGTCCGACAGATCGAGGAAAGCCGAAGGCGCATGTCCATCACAAGTTCCGGAGGCTCCACCCCCGCTTGTCGCAGCACCCATTCGGTGCGCGCGGTCAGGGAACCACAGCGCGCGGGCACGGCGTCGGGAATCCTCGTGCGCGCAAGAAAATCCGCGTAAGCGATCGCGGAGCAGATCGCATCGGTGTCGGGATTGCGATGACCGATGACGTAGGTTTGGCTTGCGCGGGGAGGCATGGGAGGCCGGGCGGAGGACTTAGGATTCGACTTTGCGGGACGTAGGCGGGATAGCCTTCTCACTCTCAATCATGGCGTAGGCATTGTGGTTGTGGATGGATTCGAAGTTCTCGGCTTCGACCCGGTACCACACGATATTCTCCTGCTTGTTGCTTCTCGCGGCTACATTGCGCACAAGATCCTCGACGAAGACCGGATTGTCGTAGGCACGCTCCGTGACCACCTTTTCATCGGGACGCTTGAGAAGGCTGTAAAGCTCGCAACTGGCACAATCCTCGACCAGCCGCACGAGATCCTCTATCCAGATCGGTTCCCGGAAGCGGACGCCGAAAGTGACGATTCCCCTCTGGTTGTGCGCGCCGCGGGCGCTAATCGCCTTCGAACACGGACAAAGGGTAGTTACCGGAACCTCGACCCAGAGCACAAAATCGACGGTATCCCGTGTCGCACTGACCTCGAAAGTCACCTCGTAATCCATGAGTCCCGCCGCCCCGGTGACGGGAGCCTTTTTCTCGAGGAAGAATGGGAAGCGGAACTCGATATGCGCCGTCTCTGCCTTCAGGCGTTCGATCAGTTCGAGCGGAATGGCCGAGATTTCGCGCACTCCGAGCACCGGACCATGGGAACTGAGCACCTCGATAAAGCGACTCATATGCGTCCCCTTATGCTGGTGGGGCAAGTCCACGGCCAAGGTCACCGTAGCCACGGTATTCTGAAGGGCGCGGGCTTTATCCCGAATCTGCACGGGATAGCGCAAATTCTTCACGCCCACGCGATCAATGGAGATCATTCGATCATCCCGCTCGCTCTGGGTGTCATTGAGTTCCTGCATGACGGGATCCCTCGTGGAGAAAGATTGCCAACGCAACCACCGGTCACCGAAATAGCAAAACCGCCGGAGAATTCCTTCACCGGCGGTCTTCGCTGGGCAGTTCGGTCGCTCGGACTGGCAGGGACGAAGCGCCGTCAGCGCAGGAGATTGATCGCCCGCGCGCGCTTGATCTCGCGGGTGATCGTCCGGTGAATCTTCGCACTTACCCCTGTCACACGCCGCGGCAGGATCTTTCCCGTTTCGGTCGTGAAGAGCGCGAGAAGGTCGGGTTGCTTGTAGCTGAGTTTCTCGACCGGGATGTCGAGGCGGCGGCGCGGCATGCGACGGTTCGCGCGGCGGAGATTGGCGGCTCTGAATTCGTTTTTGGGCTCCATATTGGCGGATTCTGGGTCGGTAGTTAAAGTCGGGAGTCTAACGCAATTCGCGGTGAAGAGTCCGGCGGCGAAGATGCGGATTGAACTTCGTCTTCTCCAAACGGCTCGGAGTGCGAAGGCTCTTCTTGTTGCGTGTGGTGACATAGCGGGAGGGCTGCTTGCCCTCCGCTCGTGCTTCCGTGCATTCCAAAACGATGATGTCTCGTGGCATGAGATTGAGTAACTAAGATAATATTAAGCGGTCTTGAAGGCCCCGAAATCACCGGGGGGGCGCATCCTAATCGTTGTCGTCGGAAGAATCAACATCTGATTCATTGTCCATCAAGCCGAAAATCGAACGGACGTTCCGGCGCGCGCCACGCATTCCAAAATTTTCTTTCTCGAACTCTGCCTGGCACTCCACCGTGAGGCGGGCATACGGAATCGCTTCAAGCCGCGCTTTGGGGATCTTTTTCCCGGAAACCTCGCAAACCCCGTAAGTACCCCGTTTGACCCGGGTCAACGCCTCTTCAATCTCATAAAGGGCATCCTGCTCCTGCGAAAGGAGGTTCAGCGCGAAATCGCGGTCGTAGGCATCGCTACCCGCATCCGCCTGGTGCATTCCAAAGGCCGAGGCTTCGCTTCCTTCCGCGCGTGAGCGAAGATTGTCCTGCGCCACTCCGGCCATAGCATCCACAAGGGAATCGCGAAGATCGAGAAGGCGCTTTTGCTGTAAGAGGGTGAACTTGTCGAGGACAACCGGTTCCGCCGTATTCCCGTTCCTTGAGGGGGCCGCCGCCACCGGAGCCCCGCTGTTCTTAGCCTTGGCCTTGGGTTTTGCAGATGTCTTGGTCGCCTTCGGTTTCGCCACCGTCTTCTTTGAAGGCCCAGGTTTCTGCTGGGAAGCGGACTTCGCCCTGCCAGCGACCTTCTTCTTCGGTGCGACAACCTTCTTCTTAGGTGCGGCAGCTTTCTTTGCGGGCGACTTTTTCGCCGGGGTCTTTTTGGCAGGCGTTTTCTTCACCGCTTTTTTGGCGGGAGTTTTCTTCGCAGCGGACTTCTTTAGGGCTTTCTTGGCCATGGTGGAACCTTTGGTAGACGATGGGTGAAAACGAATGGGGAACGCAGGAAATGCGGAAAACCGTGGCGGCACAGAGTGGTGCCGGACAGGGAGCGAATCTCTAATGCCTTTTCTCCGGACGCGCAACCGGAAATCCATCCTTCAACCTGCCCACATAGCAACCTAATAAATAATTGATTATTAATACCTTACAACAACTCAACGGGAAATCCGCGGTGAGGAAACATCGGCTCTTACCACGGATTCGCGGTTCAGAGGAACCAAGCCAAAGGCCTTGCATGCGGTAGCTACGATGAGGCAACCGAGGACAAACAGGGCGGCGGCGATGCTTCCAAGCATGTCAAGCACCGGAGCATCGGGGCCAAGTTTGAGGAACGAATGCTCGTAGACCATGAGCCCCAACGCCACCATCGTCACCGCCAACATGAAGACCATAGGAATCGCCGCAAACACAAACCGTCGTCCGACCCGCTTCAGCCAGACGGTCACCGCCAGCAGCGCGAGGCCCGCGAGTAGTTGGTTGCTGGCCCCGAAGATCGGCCAGATTGCCTTCCAAAGGGGCAGCGGATTGCCCGTTGCATCCGTAAACTTGAGGAAGGCGAGCAATGCCGGCAGGCCAATCGCCAGGGTGGTCGCGAGGTAGCGGTTGCCCACACGCCGGTTGTCCATGCGCAAACCATCCTGCACGAGATAACGGGTAAGCCGCGTACAGGTGTCGAGCGTCGTGAGAAGGAAGGTGGAAACCGCGAGCGTGGCGAAATGGACACCGGTCTCCGCCGGAAGCCCCAACGCGGCGAGGAATGTGCCCACCCCCCGCGCGAAAACGAGGACTGGATTCCCTTTATCCGCGAAGGCATCGCCCGAAAACACAAGGAAGGCGACCGTCATCAGGGCGATGACGGCCACGAACCCCTCGATGAGCATCGCTCCGTAGCCGATTTGGAACGCCTGGCTCTCCGATTTCACCTGCCGGGCGGTCGTTCCGCTCGATACCAGGGAGTGGAAGCCACTGCAGGCCCCGCAGGCGATCGTGATGAAAAGCACCGGAAAGAGGAATCCGATCGGCGCAACTCCGAAACCCGCCAGTTCCGACTTCCCGACCATGGCCGGCCATTGGATTGCGAGGTGAATATCGGGACGCAAGGCTCCGACGAGCAACCCGATCCCGGCCCCGAGAATGGCAGCGTAAAGCAGGAAACTCGAAAGGAAATCGCGCGGTTGAAGCAGGAGCCACACCGGAATGACGCTCGCGAGAAAGCAGTAAACCAACAGAACCGCTGTCCAGAAGGATTTCTCAGTTCCGAAGAGAGTGGGAGCCTCATTGATTGGGTAGACCTCTCCAAGCCAGACGCAGAAGAAGAGCAGCGGCACGAATAGCGAAAGCACCGCCCACATCGGAAAGCCCGCGAATCGCCGGAGCACTAGCCCGAGCATCAAGGCCAGCCCCATGAACATCAGCGATGAAGAGGCAACATTTCCTTCCTTCGCGAACGTATCCGCGGTGAGATCGAGGAAGACAACGATGACGTAGACAAGCGCGAGCAGAATGAAGAGCAGAAAGAGCCGCCCCGCTGTCTTTCCCATGTAGTGTCGGGCTACGTCGGCCACGGTCCCCGCCTTGTGGCGCATCGAGGCGATGAGGGAGCCGAAGTCATGGACGCCCCCGATGAAGATCGAACCAATCAGAATCCACAGGAGGGCGGGCAACCAGCCGAAATAGAGCCCCGCGATCACCGGTCCGACAATCGGCCCCGCTCCCGCGATGGACGAAAAGTGATGCCCGAACACGACAAACGGATTCGTGGGCACGAAATCGACGCCGTCGCGCATCGACTCCGACGGAGGAACAATGTCGTCCGAGATTTCGAAGCGCTTCCTCAGGAATGCCCCGTAGTAACGGAAGGCAATCAGGAGAACGGCAAAGGAAGAAAAGAGGACAAGAACGAGCGACATGGCGGCAATACTAGGAGAATCGCCTTGCCTTCGCCAGCCCGAATTAAACGTGGTTGCGGTGCCTCGCCCCATGAAATTTTCTGGCGCTTCGGGCTAAAAGTTTGACTTTTTCCCGGAAAGGAACACACTATCGGCCTTCCAAAAGTTCCTGCGTAGCTCAGCGGTAGAGCGGGTGGCTGTTAACCACTAGGTCGTTGGTTCGAACCCAACCGCAGGAGCCATTTTTCCATTGTCGTGCCGCGAGGGCTGAGGTTGCCCGCAAGCGCGAGTGCCGGTTTCTAGAAATCCGGCGACGCGCGGCCCCTTCGAGAACGTCTCGCCAACCATGCCCGAATCCGCGATCGCTTTCCCCGTAACGTTGCGGACTGGAGCGGCCGGGATTCCTTTATTTTACCAGGTGGTAGGCGTGAAAGCGATACTTTCAGAATGAACCGCCTTTTCCTCACGGCAGCTGCCCTGCTCCTCTTCCTCTTCATTACGGGTTGCGCCCCTACGGCAGGCACCGGTATCGCCTGTGGCCCGTCTGCCACCGTGAGACGGCAAGAAACGGTGCGCATCGCGGAATCCTACCGCAACCACCAGTGGAAGCCCTCTCAGCGCAATGCGTTTCGCGGCTTCGATGACAAGGGAATCCACGTCCAGACGCCCGATGAAGGATACCGGCCTGCAGCGCCCGCGCGTCCAGGGTGGTGGGTCGCCGGTCGTACCAATATCGGCATTCCCTACCAGTGGGGCGGGTTCGATACGCCCGATGAATTCGCCCGAAAGGTCGCGATGGGCTTCTACGCCGGCGATGTCTACACCGACGAGAAACGCCTCGCCCTCGACGATGCGGTGAGCGCGCGGGCCTGCGGCATCGACTGCTCCGGCTTCATCTCCCGCTGCTGGCGGCTCGACCGTTCCTACTCCACCCGCGAGCTTCCCGGACTCTGCGACGAATTGCCCTCTTTCGCCGAGCTGCGGCCCGGAGATCTCGTCAATAAAGCCAACGACCACGCCCTCCTCTTCGTGCGCTTCCTCGACGCTGAGAAGACCCGCTTCCAGGCCTATGAGACCGGTTCGCCCCCGACATGGAAAGTCCTCGCCCACCCCATCGAAGTGGCCTACGTCCAGGGTCTCGGCTACCGCCCCTATCGTTACCACGGAATCCGGGAGTGAACCTGCTCGTTTTCCGCACCTTCGGGATGCCAGTAATCGAGGTAACTGGAGAAATCCTCGGTCACTTCTCCGGCCAGGCGTGTCATTAGCCCCCGGATCTCGTGGTCGTCCAATCCGAGTTTCCGCCAGCAGTCGACGCTGTATTGGGGCTGATCCGAGGAACTATCATAGAGGGCCTGGAGTCCGCAGGCGCATGCCGCCAGAAAGGCCCTTTCCGCCTCGGCTTTTGCTTCCTCCAAACGCCCTTCGTCCGCCATCAATCGCGCGAGCGCCGCATGGGCGAGACTCGAATAATATCCGCCCTCATCATCCACGGAAGCTGACTCAATCACTTTCCTGAGCCGCGCTTCCGCTTCGGTGCTTTCGCCAAGATCCCGCAACGCTTCGGAAAGCGGCCCCGCCGGCATTGCCCTCAGGAGAATCGCGTCCGGTGCGTAACTTCCGATCAGATCCTCGTAGTGCCGAATGGCGCAACGCGCGTAATCCTCATCACCGGAGCGGAGAAAGAGCGCGCGATTGGCCTCGGCCGCCACCGGGAGTTGTTCCCCCCAACCGTCCACGTATGCGAAGGGCTCCGCCCCCAGGGCAAGGATGCCTTCATAGTCGCCTCGGAAAAACCGGAGGTAGAGAAGAATACGCGCCACCCGGTCCGGGTCCCTTCGCTGGTTACCGGGGAGCAGATGTTTCCGGACGCGTTTGAATTCCCACTGGTCGAGGTATGTTCGTGCCCGGCTGTCGATGACGTGCTCCTGCTCCGTCATCGCCAGGGCCCTTCTTTCAACCGCTTCAAGGGGAAGCTTCCTTTCGTTTCGACGAATCCTCACGAAGGCCTTGAAGTAATCGGCCACGATGTATATCCCTTCCGATTCCCACCATCGCGCGTTCTCCGTCCACTCGCGGTGGCGTTCGCCCACCACGCCACCCGATACCAGCAGGAACGCGCCATAAAGGAGAACCTGCCTGTGCGGGGTAATGCGGCGGCGCATGGGCGTCAGGCGCGAATCGGGAGCACCCGGAGAGGATCACCTCTCCCCTACCCGCACCGGTTTGCCGATTTCGATTGATCGGTCGGCGGCGAAGAGCACCTCGAAGGTTTTCGCGGACTGTTCGAGGCTCGTCAACGGCATCTCCTCGCCCCGCTCGAGGGCATCGAAAAAGGCCTGGAACTGCGCCTGGTAAGGATGATCCGCCACGTCCCCGCTATCCGCGAGCGCGAGCGGAAGCTGAGTCCACTTCTTGTCTCGGAGGTGGAGTTTATTCGAGTAAAGCTTGTCGTCGAGGATGCTTCCCTCGCTTCCGACAAGGTGGGTGTGGAAATAGTAGGGCTGGAAGCAGTCGATGACCGATGCGCACTTCCCGACCTTACCCGAGGCGAACTTGAGCAACGTCACGGTGCTCGTCGGGTATTCGTATTTCTGGAAGATCGCGTGGGACGATTGCGTGGCGTAGCTCGTGACCTCGACCACGTCGTCTCCCATGCAGAGAAGAAGCGCGTCGAGGGCGTGACAACCGGCGGAGAGGAGACTGCTTCCACCGTTCGCCTTCGTCGTGTTCCACCGGTACTGGCCATACCAGGGGCCGATGCCGTGATAGTAGTCGATTTCCCCATAGTGCAGATCCCCGACAAGGCCCTCGTCGAGAAGCGCGCGGATGGTCTGGAACTGGCTGATGAAGCGCAGTTCGAAACAGACACAGGAGCGGACTCCCGCCTTGGCGACGGCGGCGCGCATGGCACGGGTGTCCTCGAGCGTCAGCGCGAGTGGTTTCTCGATGATGACGTGTTTCCCGGCCTCCGCGGCGGCGATCGTTTGATCCCGGTGCTGGTCGGGGTAGCCGGTAATCGAGATGATATCGACGTCCGCCTCGGCGAGCATCCGGTCGAGATCCTGGAAAACGGCCATTGCCGAACCGTGGGTCGCGCCCAAGGTCGCCGCATCGAGCGGTCGAGCGGAGCAGACCGCCGTCACGAGTCCGTTCGTGGTCTTGTTGATGGCATCAATGTGGGCGGTTGCGGCCCAGCCGTAGCCGATGACGCCGACCTTTTGTTTCTTGTCACTCATGGGTTGGAAAATGGGTTTCGGGATTTGGAGTCAGGGTTTGGTGGGAATGCGGGCACCGGTCCGCGTGAGCCAGCCGTCGAGCATCTTGCGGAGACGCACGATTTCCACCGGATTCTCCCGAGACCGTTCGCGTGTTTCGGAGAGATCGTCGCCGAGCCGGTAAAGCTCTTCCTCGCCGGTTTCATACCAGCGCACCAATTTGTAGTCGCCGGCCCGTACGGCCGCCGAGGGACGGCTTCCCGAGCCGTGGTAATGCGGGTAATGCCAGAAAACACCCTCGCGTTCCAGTGCCAGACCGCCCTTGAGCAGGGGGACAAGACTCAGTCCGTCCAGATGCTGCGCCGGCCGCGGATCGAGGCCCGCCATCGCGAGCAGGGTCGGGTAGAAGTCCGTGCTCGTCACCGGGACGCTATTGGTACTTCCGGCCTTGGTCACGCCCGGCCAATCGACGATGAGCGGCACGCGGATGCCGCCCTCGTAGACCCAGCCTTTCCCCGCCCGAAGCGGGACACAGGAGGTCGGTCCGATCGAACGTTTGCCGCCCAAGGTACTCAGACCGCCGTTATCGGAGGTAAAGATGATGATCGTGTTATCGGCGATGCC
>JAHEDC010000230.1 GCA_024641425.1 Verrucomicrobiales bacterium
GTCAAGACGGCATTGCCCTCCTCGCCGAAAGCCGGCATCCGGTCGTTCTTTTTCCCGTAAAAGCGCTCGTGGCTCGGATCCGTAATGAAATCAATCGTCCACTGGCGCGAACCGTAGCCCTGCAGATCGAGGGCCGTACCGTCCTCGTCCCCGATCGAATGGCACTCAAGGCAGCCCACGTCGTCGATCAGCGTGTTCCAAGCCTCATCGATCATCGCCTTGTCCGCGGCGTTGGCGGCAGCCTGTGACTTCAACCCGGCCTGGGCGGAAAGCGCGGCCGCGAGTCTCGTTCTCTCCGCGGGCGTCATTTCCATTTCATCGATCACGAAGTCGACCATCTTGTTGTTCTTCGCGCCCGTTCCCCCAAGGTCTTTCGCCACGAAGGCGGTTCCCCCGAAATAGTGCGCCGTTGCGATTTTCTCCGGGTCGAGCAGCCCCTCGATCCAGGCGCGCGACGCGAAACCCTTCAGGTCGGGAGCGGACTGCTTGTCGGTGCGCGCCTTGCCCGTGCCGTCGTGCCCGTCGTAGGCGTGGCAGGAGGCACACTGGGCGGCAAAGACGCGCGGCCCCTGGATCAGCGGGTCGGGCCGCATCAGAGCCCCCACCCCCTCGGGCGGGATGCCTCCGTGGATTGCGATCAATTCCGCCACGCGCGCGGCCTCCGCTTCCGAAGCGGCGAGATCGGCGTGGTAGCCCTCGTTTTTCGCGTCCTTGCGGAAGCCGTAGGCGCTGAGCGCCACCACCGATCCAAGGATGAGAAGCAGGACCGCAAGGTTGCAGAAGTGCCCGACACGGGTGCGTCCGATGAAGGGCATGAGAAAGAGAAAGACACCCAGTAGCGCCGGCATCCATACCGCCGCCCCTCCGAAACCCTCGAATTTCACCAGCGTGAAGAGCCACATGAAATACCAGTCCGGCCGCGCCGCGTCGAACGGCCTTCCCAAATCCGCCGGTGTCCCTTGCGCAGTCCCCTTCCACGCCACGAACACCAGCACGATCCCGAGGAAGACCGCGCAGGCCACCACATCGCGGAACATCTGCCCCGGCCAATAAGGCGTCGATGGAGCCCCCTCCGGCACTCCCGGTGCCAGGGCTCGGCCTTGCCGCCGCACGAGAGCGGCCCGCAGGATCAGAAGAACCACGAGCACAACCGGCAGAAGACCCGCGTGCAGCGCCAAAAAGCGCGTCAGGCTGGCATGGCCGAATTCCGAGCCCCCTACCGCCACCGTCGCCATCGCATTGCCGACGACCGGGCTACTGTCCAGATAGCCCACGACAACCTTCGTGCCCCAGAGGCTCTCCTGGTCCCACGGAAGAAGGTATCCGGTGCGCGCGATCGCGAGCGTCAATCCCATCACGGCCAGCGAAAGCCAGAAGGCGATCTCCCGCGGCGCGCGGTAGGCACGGTCAATCACGATCTGCGCCAGATGCGCGACCAGCAGCACCACCAGAAGATCCGCCGTCCACCGGTGCAGCCCCCGCAACAGGGCCCCTCCCGTGGTCGCGTTCTCAATGTGATGGATACTCTCCCAGGCCGAGCCCGCGCCCGCGCTGTAGGAAAGCCAGAGCGCGCAACCCGTCACAAACTCGATCCCGAGCGCGAACAGCACCGTCGCCCCCCACACGTAACGCCAGCGGGGCCCACCTGGAATCGCCTCGAAGAAAAACGAACGCAGCGCCCCGCAAATCCCCGTGCGCTCTTCCAGCCAGTTCTTTAGACCGGCGATCATGACAGCACCTCCTTCTCCCCGATACCGGTGCGGAACCGCTGGAATGTCACCCACACCTCCCCCTCCGCCAGTTTCTCGGCGTCGACTTCCAGACCATCCATCCCCCGGGGGCTCACATTCACCTCTCCGCGCGCCCCATCCAACAAAAACCGGCTCTCATGGCACGGGCAGAAATACCCCGCCGACAGCGACTGGAAACCGACCCGGCAGCCGGCATGCGGGCAGATCGAGCTCAGCGCGCTGATCCCGCCCTCCGCAAGCCGCCGCAGAAAAACCCCGCCAATCACTTGCGGCGCATGCTTCGTCCAGGAGTCCGTCCTTTCCGCGACCACCTCGTAATATCTCGGCGCGCCGTCCTCCGGCAGGTCGTCCACCTTCCCTAAACGCACCTTGATCCCCGAGCGCCCCTTGTGGGCCAATGGCGACAGGAGCGAGGAGATGCCCGCTCCGACCGGAACGGCCACGATTACCGCCCCGATTCCCAGTGTCGCCGCCTTCGCGAGGAAATCCCGGCGGTTCGACCCCGCGCAGGGGGGGGAAGGGTCGGCCGCGAGCTCGGCTTGCGACGCGGGATTGGATTCAGGTTCGTTCGCCATCGTGGGGTGCTAGGGATTCGGGAAATATCGGGGCGGTCGGTCACGTTGCTCTTGGCCGGCCGATTGGGTCAAGGATTTTGCGCTCACGGGCAAAAATCATATTCGCCATGATTCATTTTGCGCGGGACAAGTCCCACCTTTCTCTCTAACAATACTGCCGATGAACGCGAATAATCACCCCGGACGACGCCACTTTCTGAAATCCCTCGCCCTCGGTGCCGCCGCCTCGGGCGCCGCTGTCGCCCGTGGATCGGCCGCCGATGAGCCCGCCGCATCGGAGCCCGTGAGGATACCGGCCGACCGCGCCCTCCATATCGGCGTTTCCACCTACAGCTTCTGGGGCTTCGAGAGGAACGAGTACCAGTCCATCGAGAAATGCATCGATCTCTCCGCCGGCATGGGCTTCGACGGCGTCGAAATCCTCCAGGTTCAAATGGAGGATTTCTCCAACGCGGCCGCGCAGAAGATTAAGCGCCACGCTTTCCTCAACGGCGTCGACCTCATGGGATTCTCGACCCACCAGGACTTCGTCGATCCCGATGAGTACGTCCGCCGCCACAATGTCGAGCAGACGATTTTCTACATCGAGCAGGCCTACGCCATGGGGATTCCCACCATCCGGATCAATACCGGACGTTGGGGCACGAGCAAGGACTTCGACGATCTCATGGCCCACCGCGGCATCGAACCCAACCTCGAAGGCTTCACCGATGAGGAGGGCTTCAAGTGGGTCATCGACTCCATCGGGAAACTCATTCCGGCGGCGGAGAAATGCGGCGTCATCCTCGGCCTCGAGAACCACTGGGGCCTCGGCCTCACTCCCGAGGGCGTCCTCCGCATCGTCGACGCGATCAATTCCCCCTGGCTCCAGGTCACCCTCGACACCGGCAACTTCCTCGAGGATCCCTACGACCGCCTCGCCCAACTCGCGCCCAAGTGCGTCCTCATGCAGGCCAAGACCTACTTCGGCGGCGGCCGCTGGTATACCCTCGACCTCGACTACGCCCGTATCGCCAAAATCCTCCGCGACGCCCACTACAAGGGCTACATTTCCCTCGAATTCGAAGGAAAGGAAGACCCGATGACCGCCGTGCCCAAAAGCCTCGCCCTCCTCCGCGAGCACTTCGGGAAGGCGTAGGAAAAGTCCGCATCCCCTCCCTACTGACGCTCCGATGTGGAACCTGGTCCCACCGGAGGACCCGAAACGTTCCCTGAAGTCGGGGGCACATAGTCGATGACCTCCACGACCCGGTTTCCGAATGAGTCCGGCTCGCCCGGCACGAGCAGTTCCCCTACCGCCACGACCGGTAACGCCACAACCTTTCCGGTCACCATCAGGACACGCGCGCCCGCCACGGCAACCGGGCTCTCCTTCGTCGACGCGCAAGAGGCCAGGGCAAGCAGCGGCACCAGTGCCACCAGGCCCCGGAAGGCGGCGCGCAGGTCTCCGTTCCGGAAAATCATCCGTCTCATGGAGCCATTAAACCCGAACCGTCCCGAAAGGTTACCGCGAATCTCCAAACTCCCCGCCCGCAGAGGGCGGTATCCTGCCTCCCCGTACACCGCCCCTCGTCGGCAGGCGTCGCGAGGCGATTCGCGCTTGAAATCTCCGCGAATCCCACGGAAGGACCCTTCCCGATCCATGGCTTTTCCCCGCTTCCTTCTCACCGTCATCCTTTCGGCGCACGCCGCCTCCACCGCGCACGCCGATTGGTCCTTCCCCGCCCCGGTCGAGAAACTCGACGTGAGCTACGTTTGTCCGCGCGCCGTGGCGGCGGGGCCGTTCACGCTTTCGGCCGAACTCGTGCTCCATTCCCTCGACGGCACGGCGGCGTCGGTCTGGTTCGGCACGGAGTTGAATCTCGGCTTCGACGGCGGCAAGACGCGCTCGCTTTTCATCGAAGGCCCCGCGGCCGGAGGGACCAGCCGACCGCTCGAGGCCGGAGCCGGACTCATCAGGGCGGGAGAACCTTTCGGGTTGGAGGCGAGCCGGGACACGGAGGGGATGACGGTGTTCCGCATCCAGGGCGAGGAGGTCTTCCGCACCTGGGCCCTGAAGGATAAGACGCTCACCATCACCTTCCGCCCGCACCGGAACACGATGGACATCCGCTCCGCGACGCTGGCCGGCGAACTCGCTCCGCCCTTGCCGCTCCTTGAGTGCCGCGTTCCGATCGTGCCGTTGTTCGTCGGGGAGAAGAATACGGTCCTCGATCTCACGTTCCGGCTGGACAGTCCCCGCATCCTAGACGGAGTCGACGTCAAGAACGTCGGGATTCCCCTGGAAAGGCATTGGGTCGACGACGTGAGCAAAAGGAATTTCGGGCCTCCCGAAGCCTTCGTCATCCATGCTGGCGAACACCCGATCCGCATCGTGAATACCGTCCCGGCGGAAGCCGACCTGCTGGGACGGGTCCAGACGAAATTCTCCGCCGTCAGATTCCGGGACGGAAGCCGGCTCGAAGGCCCGGCGACCGACCTCGCCTTCCAACGCCTCGCCTACCCGATCCACAAGCGCGGCGAATACCAATGCGATACCTTCCGCATCCCCGGCCTCGCCCGGACGGTCGGCGGCACGCTGCTCGCGGTCTACGACATGCGCTACGACAGCCCGCGCGATCTCCAGGGGCACATGGACATCGGACTCTCCCGTTCCACCGATGGCGGCCAGACCTGGGAACCGCCGCGCCCGATCATGGACAGGGGCGAGTTCGGGGGGCGAGCGCAGAAGGTGAACGGCTGCTCCGACCCGAACATTCTCGTCGACCAGACCACCGGTGAGATCTTCGTCTCCGCCCTCTGGACGCACGGCAAACCCAACACCCACCAGTGGCATGGAAATGGCTCCGAGCCCGGCTTCGAGATCGGCAAGACCGCGCAGTTCATGGTCGTGCGCTCGACCGATGCCGGCATCACCTGGTCAGAGCCGGAGAACTGGACGCGCAAGCTCAAGCAGGAGGAATGGTGGCTCTTCGCGCCCGCTCCCGGCAACGGCATCACGATGCGGGATGGCACGCTCGTCATGCCCACGCAGGGACGCGACGCCGAGGGACTTCCTTTTTCGAACCTCATGTGGAGCCGCGACCACGGGGAGAACTGGACGCTGGGCACCGCCGCCCGGCACGATACCACCGAATGCGCGGTCGCCGAATTGTCCGACGGCTCGCTCATGCTCAACATCCGTGACAACCGCAACCGAGCCGACAAGGGCGAGACCAACGGCCGCGCCGTTTCGGTCACGACCGACCTCGGAAAAACCTGGAGCGTCCACCCGTCCGATCATGGCCTCCTTCCCGAGCCCACCTGCATGGCCTCGCTCATCAGCCACACCCTGCCCGACGGTCGCCACGTCCTCTTTTTTTCCAATCCCAACGACAAGCACGCGCGGCGGAATATCACCATTCAGGCCAGCCTCGATAACGGCAAATCGTGGCCCGAATCGCACCGCGTCCTCCTCGACGAGGGCAGTGGCTACGGTTACTCCTGCCTCACGGTTCTCGACGACGAAACCCTCGGCATCCTCTACGAATCCAGCCGCGCCGACATGACGTTCCAGAAAATCCCGATCACCGATCTGCTCGCTCCGGGAAAGTAGGCCGTCGATTCCTGGCCGTGGATTTCCCGGCAGCGCTGGCTGTAGGAAACATGTCCGGATTCGTCATCCACCTCCCACCATCCAGTGCCGTTAGCCTCAAGCGCGAGCGAAGGGGATCTCACTCCGACCGGGAAGAGGCACAAGCGGGGAATTCCCGCGGAAACGATCACCACCGCAACGTCACCATCGCGCCGGCGGAAACGCCGCTCAAGTCCACGTCGAAACGGGAAGGGCCGACGCTTCCCTCGAGGCTGTCGTTCCAATCGTAGCGGGCAAAGGCACTCAGCGCCACGGACTGCGTGAGCTGCGCGCCCACGGTCCCTTGGACATAGCCTCCGAAGAGGACATCCGTCCCGGTTGCCCTATCCCGCCATTCCTTCGCGACCCGCGCCTTGCCGTGGTCGCGCGAGACGTAAAGCGTCTCCTTGTTCTCCGCCTCCCAGTTCACGACGTTCACCGCCAGGCCCGCCGCCAGGTTCAGGTAAAGCGCCTCGTGCCGCAGTTCCACGCTTAGCCCCGGCGAGAACGTGTAGAGATCGACGTCGAGTGACTCCTGCACCTGGTTGAAGAAATCAATGCTCCCCATGTCCGCGACCGATCGGGAGGTCGTGCGCCCCGAGGGAATGTTCGGAATCAGCGGCCCGGGGCCGTCGAAGCTCCCCTGATACGGAGCCAGGGGTGCAATCACGCCGTCGAGCGCATAGCGGTCCCGGTAGGTGACGTCGTAATCGACGAAGGATTGCCCGGCCGCGAAGTCCGAGCGGTTGCCCGAAGTATCAAAATCAATGAATGAAAAGCCGAGTTGCGGCCCCCAGCTCAGCTTCGAGGGCGTTCCCATCAGGTAGTCCAGCTGCACGTAGGGCCCGCCTTCGGAGAGGGAATCCCCGAAACTCCCCGGCGCCTCGACGTTCCGGTAGGACGAGACGTCCCGCGCCCTACCACCCGGATTGTAAAACTGGAGGGTTTCTCCGCTAACCTGCGCGTCGCTATTGTGGCCCCAGAACCAGGTCAGCCCATCCGTGGATCCCGAGATATCGATATTTACGAACCCGTCGGCGTAGGAACGATTCGCGACGCCCTCGAGCCCTCCAATCGGCGGCTGCGAGGACCGGTTGCCTCCGAAAAAGCGCGGCAGCACGACGTTCGATGCGCGCGATCCGCCGTAAAAATCCACCTTCCCGAGGTCCCGGTAAATGTAGCCGGCCGATACCCGCCACTGGTTCTCCTGCCTGGACGCTCCCGCGGGCTCCAACAATACCGGATTCTTCCCGACCGGGGCCCAGAAATCCCCCGCCCTCGCGGCGGGAGCATGCGGGGCCAGGATCATGGCGGCGAATATCACGCATTTTGTCTTCATGTCACCGATTCCTACCGAACGCGCCGTCCCAAAGCAATCCCGGCGTTCGATCGCGCGTACAATCATTCCGATCTCCCGGCCCGTGAAACCGGTTCGGCATCCCGGTGGCGCGGGCAGCTCCATCGCTAGGCTTTCGCCCGACGAAGCTTCTTCCCGATCCTTTCGAGAAGCCACGGCACATTGATGAAAAACACGATCACGAGGAGGATGTTGTATTCGAAGGTGAGATGCATGACCCGGCTCACCGTGAGGTGGAAGAGAACAATCAGAAAGCCGTAGCCGACGCCCCACCAGCGTCCCAGCATGAGAAGAAAGGCGCCAACCTCAAGAAGAAGGCCCGAGCCGAGGAAGAAACGCGCCCAGTTCGGGGAGTCGATGAAGAAACGCTCGATGGCGGGCGAAAGGTTCGCCAGAAGCTCCTGCGCACCGCTTCCAGCCTCGCCTCCGGCCTCTTCGAGGCGATTGTAGTATTCCATCCCCCGCGTCTTCGCGAGCTGCAGCGGAAAGTACTGCGCGTCCACGACCCAGCCGAGGCCCGAATTCGCGAGTTTGTAGATTCCGGTGACCAGATAGGTCGCCACGATCGCCTGCTGCGCGTGGAAGATCGCGAGGCGGTGGTTTTCCAGCGTGTTGAAGAAGATCCGCCGGTAGCGTACCGCGAGGTAGACATGGTAGATCGCGAGCACGACGAGCACGAGCCCGACGATCTGCAGGTGGTGCTTGTGCGCGCCCTGCGATCCGATGAGGGCCCCGATGGCATTGAAGATGAGCGCCGCCACCGGGAGGGCGAAGGCGCTCGCGAAACCGACCGCGTAGAGCCCGAGACAGAGCCAGAAAACGACGCGCACCGGTTCGAGCACCGCCGGGTCGCCGAGGATTGTGAGGTCGCAGAACCGCGCCAGTCCCACCGGCTCTTTCTGCCCGACATACGGCAACGTTCCCGGCAGGGAACCCGCCACCGAGAACGCGAAAAAGACGCGCATGAGAAAGACCTCGTAGCCCGCGTATTCCACCGGACGGAAGCGCTCGACGACCCGTTGCCACCATTCCGCGATGCTCATGGCAATTCGGCGATGAACTCGCTCTCCTCCACGGTTTGCCCTTCCTCGCAGCGGAGATGCATGTGGTAGAGCCGGAGCGGGCGCCGCGCGGCGAGGGCCGCCTTCCGGTTCTCCTTCGTGTTCTTGTAGATCCAATCCAGCGTGTATTTGGCCGCCGGTTCCCGCTGCTCCCGCGTCATGAAGCGGTAACCCCCGATCTCCACACCGGCCTTCTCCAGCTTCTCGCGCTCTTTCTTCAGCTGCTTGTCGTAGATCTTCTTCAATCCGCTCGTCTTGTGCCCCGACAGGTCGAGGATCGGCACCGGCTCCCCTTTTCCATCCGTGAAATAGATGTAGTACGAGTAATCCGAAAAACTCGAATACATGGGAAAATGCGAGAAGGGAAAGTTCTCCCGCACGGCGAAGCAGACCACGATCACAAGGAGCGCGGTCTTCAGCGGAATCATCCGCCCGATGCGGGTGAGGGTTTCGCGGTTCATCGACTCCGCCATTGGAAACCGGATTCCCCTCCCGCGAAACCGGAATCTTTGCCCGTCGTCATTTTCCCGCGTTTGTGCCATGGTGGCGCACCGCCCCATGGACGACCTCTTCTCAGCCGCTCCCGATCCGAGCCCCGATTCCCACTTCGCCCGCAGCGCGCCCCTCGCCACCCGGATGCGCCCCCGCTCGCTCGACGACTACTGGGGCCAGCAGCACATCCTCGGGCCGGGAAAACTCCTCCGCCGGGCCGTTGAGGCCGACCGCTTTTCCTCCCTCATCTTCTATGGCCCTCCGGGCGTGGGAAAAACAAGCCTGGCCCAGGTTATCGCGAAGCAGAGCGCCTCCCGCTTCATCAACCTGAGCGGCGTCGAGAGCAATGTCGCCGAAGTCCGCCGCGAGGTCGAGGCCGCCTCCGCCGCCCTTCGCCTGAACGGGGCCACGACCACGCTCTTCGTCGACGAGATCCACCGCTTCAACAAGGCGCAGCAGGATGTCCTTCTCCCGCACATCGAGCGCGGCACCGTGCGCTTCATCGGGGCCACCACGCACAATCCGTATTTCTACATCAATAGCCCGCTCGTCTCCCGTTCCCAGGTCTTCGCCCTCGAACCGCTCTCGCCCCCTGACCTCACCGGTCTCCTCCGCGCCGCCCTCGCCGACGAGGAGCGCGGCTTCGGCCTCTACGCCATCGACATCGGCGACGACGCGATCCAGCACCTCGTCACCGCCAGTGACGGTGACGCCCGGAAAGTACTGAACGCCCTCGACCTCGCCGTCACCACCACCCCGCCGGACGCCGGCGGCCGGATCGTCATCGACCTCAACGTGGCCGCCGAGTCGATCCAGAAGAAGGTCATCGTCTACGACGGCGACGGC
>JAHEDC010000685.1 GCA_024641425.1 Verrucomicrobiales bacterium
GACCAACTGGCGAGGCGTTCGACAAGCTGCGCGTCGGTGAGCGCGTCATAGGCGCTCGTGCGATCCTTGTTGTTCCATCCTCGTCCGTCGGCAATGAGTTTCTCCGCGGCGGCCCGATCGAGCCGGGGGATGATCGACGGACGCTTCCCGGTCAGCCAGATCTTCCGCAAGGGCATCGCGTAGGCGAGAAGGTAGCCGCCACTCGCATCCCACCCGCCATAGCTGTCGTTCCTCGGTTCCGGGGGCCCCTGGTGCGGAAAATTCCCATCCCAACGCCGCGCGAGGTCGAAATACCACGCGCCGAATTCGCGCGTCCAGGCTCCCGTCGCGTCCGCGCCGGACTGCGCCACAGCGGGCAGCGCCCAAAGAATGTTGAAGAAGTTCCCGGTGTGCCCGGTGTCCCGCTCCGCGCCATGGGAGGCCACGGCCATACGCGAGAAGAACGCGGCGGGCTCGGCTTCGTCGAGGAGTTGGAAGAGGATGGCGGCCATCCCGCACTTGCCGTTGTCCTCGTGGGTCTCGATCCAGGGCGCGTGATCCCCGTAGGGCACCGCCCCCTTGCCCGCGTAAAAGCGGAGCAGGCGGGCACTGCGCTCGATGGCGCGACTCACCTCCGGGTCGCTGACTCCCGCCGCGCGGGCCAGGACGAGCGAGATGGTCAGGGGCAGACCGGGGGCATTCATCATGCCGTATCCACCGAGTCGCCCGTCCGCCTCCGCGAAGCCGTGGCCCCAGGAGCCGACGATGCTCTGTCCCTTCGCGGACTCCAATGCCAGCCGCCGCAACTCGGGCATCAACGATTGGTCGCCCGTGGCCATCTGGTATTCCGCGAGCAACATGATCACGTATCCGTAATACCACGTCTGCATCCGGTCGACCGCGAAACCCGAGGCCCACTCCGCTTCCTTCCTGACCAACGGCAGATAGGCCGGATCACCGCTGGCCAGCAACGCGAGCGCGTTGAGGGAGCGACTGATCGGATTCTCACGGTAGTCCGGGGCGGCCACCCTGCTTGCGAGCGCCTTGCAGCCCCCCCGCAAGAATACGTTTCGATTTCGGGCAATCGTAGGGAGCGGTGGCCGCGTAGCGTCCCAGAACGGGGAGCTGCAACTTCACCGAATCCCGCATGCCTTCCCGCCAGCGAATCACCTCCAGAACGCCATTCCCCTGCTCCGACTCTGCGACCGTCAGCGCCCTCCCGAACTCGGTGCGAGGATCATGGGAGAACGGCTTCCCGGCGACCCCGAGGATCACGTCGCCGACCGCGAGCACGCCCTCGGCCGGCGAGCCCTCGTCGACTCGGGTCACACGGATCTGCCGCGCGTCGGTCGTCACCAGTTTGTCGCTGAACATCCACCCACGGGCACCGGTGGCACCGAGGTTCCAATCGTGATCGGCCCCTTCGGGAATCGGATCGCCCTTGGTGAAATCCGGCATCGCGACCGGCCCCGCATCCCTCGCGGAGACCGCGGAGGCAAGGACGAGAGCCGCGAAGCCTTGACCGAGGGCGCTTGCAAGGATACTTTTCATGAGGGATCTGGATGATACGCGGTTCTCGGCGAAGGCCTTCAATCCAGTCCCTCGACACTCCATCCTTCGCGGTACTTCCGCCGCACGAGGGCGCTCGCCGCCTCGGAATTCGTGAACTTCATCGCGGCCCCATCCCATTCCAGCTTCGTCTCCGGATTCCGGATCGCTACCGTGCCGAGCAAGATGGCCTCGGTCATCGGACCGGTCTGCCCGAAATGGGATTCGGTCATTTCCCCGCCCAGGCAGGCGTCGGCGAAGTGGTGGTAATGGTTCCGCGGGGCCGGTTTCGGACGCTCGACTTCCTTGAACTTGTCGCCCGGAAGCAAAAGCGGTCCGCCCGTGTGCGGCAGCAGCAAGGCTCCCTCGGTGCCGATGAACATCGACGATTCCTCCGGATAGCGCTGCCCCGGATAAAGAGCGCGCACGTCCTCCGGCGGGTAGAACTCGCCGTCGAACCACTCGAAGGTGATTTCATCCTTCTCCGTGCGCTCGGTTCCCGGGAAGACCCAGGTGATGTGGTTTCCACGAGACCAGTTGTCCGCCCGGCGTTCGGGGGAATTCCTCCATTCCTCGTCCACCTGCGCGATGACCGACTTCGGCGCGGCCTTCCCCATGTCGAGCCCCTTCCACACCGCGTCGAAAATATGGCAACCGATGTCCCCCGACCAGCCAGTTCCGAAATCCAGCCACGCGCGCCAAAGCGACGGATGATAGATATTGCTCGCGAATTCCCGCGTCGGAGCCGTGCCGAGCCAGAGGTCCCATAGGAGCGACTCCGGCACCGGCTCGCCGACCGCCGGGCGCGGCCCCTTCAAGCGGTAGGCATCGACCGCCCCGCCTCGATTCGAACAGAGATAGACGTGCTTCACCTTGCCGATCACGCCCTTGCGGATCCACTCGACGGCCATGCGATCGCCAATCCCCGATGCGTGCTGCGTCCCAAGCTGGGTCACGATTCCCGGTTTCGACGCGACCGTTTCGGCGAGCGCGCGCACCTCGGCCACGTCGTGACACATCGGCTTCTGGCAATAAACGTTCTTGCCGGAACGGATCGCGCTCATGGCAATGGCCGCATGCATGTGATCCGGCACCGTCAC
>JAHEDC010000231.1 GCA_024641425.1 Verrucomicrobiales bacterium
CAACTCGGTGTCGGTCGTTCCGGGATAGGTTGTCGATTCGAGGGAGATGAGAATGCCCTTCCGGAGGTGGGGTGCCATCGCTTCCGCCGTCCGGATGACATACGAAATATCCGGTTCGCGATTCTTGCTCAAAGGAGTGGGCACGCAAATGATTACGGCCTCGACCTCCCCGATGATCGAGAAGTCGGCCGAAGCCGAGAACAGGTCCGCCTTCCGGAATGTCGCCACCTCTTCCGAAGCAATGTGTTCGATGAAACTCTCCCCCCGATTGAGCATTTCCACCTTTTTCGGATCGATGTCCAGGCCCGTCACGCTTACCCCGGATCGGGCGAACTGAAGGGACAGGGGAAGACCCACGTATCCCAATCCGACCACGGCGATCCTTTGGACGGGCGGAGGTGTCGGTATTCCTTCCCTTCCTGAGTGAGCGGTCACTGCGCCCTGTAAACCGCTATCGGCCATCGATGGAGTCGAATTTGTCATAATAAATACAGTATTTATGGAATAGTTGAATATTAGCACGAATCGGGGTTTCGTCAATCGGCGGGGCGACAGATCCGGACATCGTCCGAATCCTTGAGGGGGGGAGGGGCTTGAAATTGCTTCACGAAGCTCCAGTGCAGGAGTTGGGTGGAAAGGAGACCGGCGAGGGCCATGTCGTCTGTTTCGCTGAGAGTGCCGCCGGCATCGACCTTGTCGACGAGTCGCCGCACGGGTGCGGGATCGAAGAGTCCGCACTCGCGCAGGCTCGCCGCGGAGAGGAGCTCCCGCACGTATTCGGGAGCCTCGTCATGGAAGAAGCTCCGGTGGATGGGGGCCCGGTAAGGGCGTTTGGGTCGCTTCAGGATTGCCTCCGGAAGCCATTGGCGTGTCGCGTGCTTGAGAAGGAATTTTTCATTCAAGCCCCGCAATTTGAGTGAAGCGGGGAGGCGATTGCAGAATTCGACCATCCGATGGTCCAGGAAGGGATAACGACCCTCGATGGAATGCGCGGTCGTCATCCGGTCGCCTTGGGACGAGAGAAGGTAAGGGGAAAGGAAGACGGAAATCTCGAGATACTGGGCCTTTTCGAGGGGGCCCCACCCTCCGAAGCCGGGTGGCAGGGGCACGTCACCCGCGAGTTCCTCCCATCCACGAGCGCTGACCCCGTTTGTTTCGGGAGAGAGAAAACGCCGCAGCCGACGCGTGTTCCGCCAGCGCACCATATGGGAATACCAGGGGGAATCGACTTCGGCGAGATCGCCCCGGAAAAATGCCGCGAGCATGGCGGCATTGCCTTTCGCGAGCCCCTTGATATCGGCATAGAGCCGCGTCAGGAGTTGGGGCCTCAGGCGTGATGAGGGATCCCGCGCCCAGAACCGGCGGATCTTGGCTTCCTTGAAGAGGTCGTAGCCGGCCAGGAACTCGTCGGCTCCCTCGCCGGTCAACACCACCTTGAAGCGGGAATCCTGAACCAGCTTCGAGAGGAGGAACATCGGGGCCGGCGAGGTTCGCAGAAGGGGCGTCTCCGCGTGCCAGACGACATCGGGGAAGACACGTCCGATGTCCGCATGGCTCGCACGCAGGACCTGATGATCGGTGCCGAGGGCCTCGGCCATCTGAAGCTGCCAGGCGCTCTCATCGAACTGCGGGTCCTCGAAGGCGATGGAGAAGGTCGTCAACCGGCTGTCGGTCTCGTGCCGGATCACCGATGCGATGGCGGACGAGTCCAAGCCCCCGCTGAGATACGCCCCCACCGGAACATCCGCACGAAGTCGCATTCGGGTCGCGTCAACCAGGAGAGCGCGAAACGCGTCGGCGTAGGCCTCGGTTTCCGCGGCGCTCGGGCGCGGCATCGGCCGATCGCCGGCCGCCGGGAAGTCGACTTGCCAGTATCGCTTGATCTCGATGCGATCGCCTCGGGTCCTCAGAAAATGGCCCGGAGGCAACTCGAGGATGTTACGGAAGATCGTTTTCGGGGTGAGCGCGCTCCAAAAGGTGAAGACCTGGTCCAGCACCGCCGGGTCCAATTCCGCCGTGACCTCGGGATGGACGAGGAGCGCCTTGATTTCCGATCCGAATAGAAGTGCATTCGAGGTTTGGGTGTAAAACAGCGGGCGGATCCCCAATCGATCCCGGGCCAGAAAGAGGCTCTTGGTTTTCCGGTCCCAGATCGCGAAGGCGAATTGGCCGTTGAGCTGACCCAGGCAGTCGGCCCCGAACTCCTCGAAGAGGTGGAGCAGGACCTCGGTGTCCGACTCGGTGGTAAAGTGGTGTCCGCGCTGCAGAAGATCCCGCCGCAATTCCGGGTAATTGAAGATCTCGCCGTTGAAGACAATCCAGTAGCGCCCGTCCTCGTTGGAAATCGGCTGCTGTCCGCCCGCGAGATCGATGATGCTGAGTCGGGCACTTCCGAGGGCCGCGTCCTCGTCCAGGAACATTCCGAATTGATCCGGCCCGCGATGGCGAATCATGGCCAGCATCCGCCGAAGCCCGTCCTCATCGGGACCCGGCCCGGGCTTCATCCTGACGCTGCCTGCGATTCCGCACATAGTGGGTGTATCAAACGAACGAACAGGGCGCCCGCTCACATTCCATCACCGCCGCTCTAGGGGATTCTGATCTCCGGGACCTCCTCGACGAGTCTTGGCTTCAGGTGCAGGTAGAGCGTCGCATCCCGCTTTCGCTCGATGTCGCTCCATACCTCTTTTACTTGATCGACCGTTCTGCCAATCGCGTTCGCCACTTCCTCGATCGCGATGCCGTTGTTCTTCCCATAGAGGCAAAGATCGAGTTCACGGTAGGGAAGGGCGAAATAGAACTCATCCTGGCCCTGGGGCAATGAGTAGGTATCAGTGGTGGGAGGGCGCGAGCGCACCGTCTCGGGGATACCGAGGAACTCGGCCAACTGGTAGACCTGCGACTTGTAAAGGTGGGCGATCGGTTTCACGTCGGCCGCGCCGTCGCCGAGTTTCACGAAGAAGCCCTGATCATATTCAAGACGGTTCGGGGTGCCGGTGACGGCGTAGTTCAGACGGTCCGCGTGGTAGTATTCCATCATCTTGCGCACGCGCTGCTTGAAATTGGTGGCGGCGAGGATGCCAAGGTAGGCTTCGCTGCTCAAACGTTTTTCCACCGTCCGACCGTCCGGAGCCTGGGCGACGACTTGAAAGTAGTTGAACCCCTTGGTCTCGATGGCGCTGCGGAGAACCATCTTGCTTTTCCATTCGGAGGTATATTCCGGAATGGCAAGCTGAACCGCCGCCTCCTGTCGCCGGTAACAACCGGCGGCCGCAAGGAGAGGTGTAATCTCCTCGACCGTTGAATCGAATCCGAAGGTGTCTGAAATGGATTGGCTCAGTTGCAGCGTATCCGGAGAGGAATCCCTCTCGGGCATATGGATACCGAATACGCGCTTGGGACCGAGTGCGTTCACACAGAGGGCTGCGGTGACGGAACTGTCGATTCCGCCCGAGAGGGCAACCACCAGTCCCCGGCGGCGGAAAATCCCGAGCGTTTCACGGAGGGAGCGGCTGATTTTCTCGACTTCGGCGGCGCAATCCAACCGCAGCGAGGTTTGGTCGAGTTTTCGGGGAGTGATCGATTCGGGCATGGAATTCCAGGGGAATAAGGGTGTGTTCTCAGTGTGGGTTTGCGGCGAGATCGGAGGGCATTTGACGACGCAATTGCTCCTTCATGATCTTGCCTGCCGAGTTCCTCGGCATCTCGTCGAGGATGTCGATCCACTTCGGCTGTTTGAAGATCGGGAGCCGGGTTCTCAGATAGCCGCGGATTTCCTTTTCCGTGGTCGAAGGGTCGGTCGTCACCACGGACGCATGGATGGCTTCTCCGAGAATCTCATCGGCGACGCCGACGACGGCAGCTTCCGAGACGCCCGGAATCTCGAGGAGTTTGTCCTCGATTTCCCGAACTCCGATCCGATTGCCACCGGACTTGATGATCTCCCTCGCTCGACCGGTGAGGAAAAGGCAGCCGTCCTCATCCGCGTACCCCAGGTCTCCCGTCCAATACCACCCGTCGCGCAGCACCTGGGCCGAGGCTTCGTCATCCTTCCAGTAGCCCTTCATGATATTCGGCCCGCGGGCGATCAGTTCGCCCACCGCGTTCGGCGGCAGCGGCGATCCCGCTTCGTCGACGATCCGCACCTCCACGCCGGGGATGGCGGAACCAATGGAACCCCACTTTTGCGGCAGGAGCCGGGGATTGAGGGCGGTGAGCCGGGGCGATGCTTCCGTGGATCCGTACATGATCCACAACGCCGCCTGGGGAAACGCCGCCGCCACCTCGCGTTGCAGGGAAGGGGCCATCGCACCTCCCGCCTGGGTTAAAAGACGAAGCCGGGGGAGGGAACGACGGGCCGCATCCGTCTTCCGCAGGAGAATGGCGAAGGTGGACGGAACTCCCGCGAAGCACGTCGCTTCCTGCTCCTCCATCGTGGCGAGGATCGCCGACGGATAAGCGAAGCGGTTGTCGATGACGATCGAACCTCCACTAAGGAAGTGGGTGTAAAGAAGCGATCTCCCGTAGATGTAGTGGAACGGAAGCACGACCAGCATGCGATCGGACGGCCCGAGACCAAGATACTCGATGATGGACCGGGTATTCGAAAGAAGGTTTCCGTGCGTCAGGGGCACGCCTTTCGGCTTGCCGGTGGAACCGGAGGTGTAGACGATCGACGCCAGATCCTCGTCATTGCGCGCCCATCCCTTGCCCTCGGTGCTCCTCCACCCTTTCGCGTCGGCGAGTGAATAGCACCGCGGCCCGTCGGAGGAGTCGGGAAGGCGGCTCCCGGCGAGATCGGTTGCGACGAAGCGCAGGGTGGGCACGCGCGCAAGGACGTGAGTCCACTCCGAGGCCTGCTTTCGTCCGGCCACCAACCCTACCGCCTCACAATCGACCAGCAAGGATTCGAGATCGCTCGCCTTGAGATCACTGTTCAGTGAAACTTCCACCGCGCCCGCGAGGAGGATCCCGAAATGACTGACAATATAATCGAATCCATTCTCGAGCAGGAGGGCGACCCGATCACCGGAGGCGATCCCTCTCTCGAGGAGAAAGGCCGCGAAGGAAGTCGCTTCTCGCTGAAGTTGCCCATAGGTCATCCAGGTGCCCTGGAACCACGCCGCCGGTCGGTCGGCGTGGTCCCGAGCGCTAAGGGCGAGGATGTCGGGGAGAGGCATGGGAGATGAGGTCAGCAGTCAGGAATCAACGGTCATCAGGACAGAGGGGGGGAGGGGAGCCGGAGGCACCGCCTTGGACTGCGGCGACTTGTCTCCGCCTTGAGATGGGCGAGGCTTGCCGAGTGCGGCCCGGAGGCTTTTCGCGCAGGGTATCCCGCACCCCGTAGGTCGCTGCGCTACGGGCACCAGTGCCCTGCCCTCCTGGGCTGTGACAGGGCACGCGCAGTCCAGGTGCTCTCGCCGTCTCCGTCCCCACGCCCTTCCCCAATAACCCATTCTCATTCGGTCGATTCGAGCAGAGGAGGAACGGCAACCCTCCGGTTGATTCAGCATGATGGCAATCGGAGCGGATCGACCTACAAGGGAGAAACGACCCTCTTTCGTTCGATGAACGCGCAGATCAGGTTGATGGAATCGAGATTCTCGGGAAGGAGTTCGTCATCCTCGACTTTGATTCCATAGGTTCCTTCGACGTGCATTACCAGTTCCATAACGCCGGTCGAATCGAGGATTCCTTGATCCAGGAAGGAGCTATCGTAATCCAGTCCCTCGTCCTGGCCGAAGAGAAAGCTTTCAACGATATACGATTTAAGATCTTGTTGTGCGTCGTTCATGGATGGCGTGTTTGTCGGTTAAGGTGGAAATAGCTGCCCGGTCTCAGGGCATGCGAAAGAGGCGGACTCCGTACCGCTTCAAGTATTGTGCGACTTCCTCGCCCAAATCGTTTCCGAAATCGGAGCGCTCTTTCTTCTCGAGATCAATCCACATCTGCTTGCGGCGCACCATCTCGCTTCGAAGTTGGTCGGGAATCTGATGCAAGCAGAGCAGAAGGTCGACGGGCTCTCGGGAATCCTCAGGCAATCCATCCGCAGCCACCCTCATCCTCCACGCTTTCTCCGTCCGGAAGCCCCATCGGCGCTTGACCACGGTCACTTCAATCAAGTCGCCCTCCTCGCGGCAGGATATTCCCGAGTCGCGGAGGTACCCGAGCATCTCCTGGACGATTTCGTTGAGATACTGAACCTTCTCGTCCTCGTTGACCACCCTCGGGAAGTAGGGGGATTTCGCGACGACGCGGGCGGGGAATCCGACCGCCAGGCAGCGGGGGGGGATGGTCTCCTTGACGAGGCTATTGGCCCCAATGGTCGCGCCATCTCCGATTCTCGTTCCCGGAAGCACGGTTACCCGCCAGGCCAGGGCGACGCTATCGCCTATCACAATCGGCGCGAATGCCACCGGGTAACCTTCGAATTTGCTCTGCCAGGAAGAGTGGCCGATGAGCAGGCAATCCACTCCCACTCCCGAGTCATCCCCGATGGTGATCGAACGGCATGGGTTGATGTAACTCATCTGCATGATCAGGCAGTTCCGGCCGACGGTGAATCGCGAATCGGGAAACTGAAGCCCCCCCACGTAGACCTGTTCATTGATCTTGGTGCCGTCCCCGATTTCAATGTGCGGCGAGTCGATGAATGTCATCGCGCCGATTTGCACGTGGGCTCCAATACGAATGTTCACTCCGCGAATCGCGGTGGCGAATCCAACGCTGGCATGGTCGCCGATTTCGACCGATTTCCCGCAGATGACCGCGCCAAACCCGAGCTTGACCCCTTTCCCGATAGTATAACCCAGAACGCGGTAAATGAGTTTCTTGATTGGAGACGGCCAGATTCCGATGAGGATTATCTCCCGGAGGGGAAGGCGTGCTTTGGCGGTAAGCATCCGGGGTGGTCTCATGGGATTCGATACGGAAAGCGCGGAGGGAGGGCGCCCCTAGCCCGCGATGGTAGCTCCTCCGTCCACCACCAATGTTTGTCCTACGATCCCACTGGCGGCATCGCTGCAGAGAAACTGGGCGGCCTGCGCCACCTCGTCCAGGGTGCAGAGCCGCTTGAGGGCGGAGCGCTGCGCCGCTTCCGCGAGCCGTTTCTCGCTGTCGGGGAGGACGGTCCATACGTCGGTCAGAATGGATCCGGGGGCGAGGGTATTCACCCGGATGCCGCGCGGGGCGAGTTCGACTGCCAGGTGTCGCAGCATGGCCTCAAGGGCCCCTTTGGAGGTGCCCACCAGGGTATACTGGGGGATGGCCCGCATCGCACCTTCCGAGGAAATCCCGAGGATGCTCGCGCCCGCCCGGAAGTGGGGAAGCAGCCGCTGCACCAGTTCGAAGAGCGCCCGGACATTGAGCCCGAGCGTCCAATCCCAGTGCCGGAGCGTCAATTGCTCGAAAGGGCGGTGAACCCCCGTAGCGGCACAGTGCACGAGACAGGACAACGGGCTCGGCTCGGCGATCACCGCCGCCACCAGCGACTCCATCCCCTTGGCGGTGCTCAGGTCGGCGCGGATCGTTCGGATCGGCAGGCCTTCGGCCTCGGCGTCGCGGCTCAGGGACTCGGCCGCCTTGATATCACGGACATAGTTCGCGAGGACTTCCGCGCCCGCCCGGGCAAACTGAAGCGAGATGGCCCGTCCCAGGCCGCGGGTTCCGCCGGTGACCAGAACCCTCCGGCCCTCAAGTGAAAACAAATGGCTCATGATTCTTCTGAACTCCCGATGGAGTCGGTGGCGGTTTTCGTGGAATGGGTTTCGAGATAACGCTCCAACACCTCGTCGCGGAAGTCCGGTGCAAAGGAATCTCCGGGAACGAAGGTGAAGAGGACCTCCGCGGAAGCGACCTCTTTTCCCTCCACTTCCGCGCGGCAGAGGGCGGTGGCGAATTGCGGGCGGCTCACCTTGATCTCCCCGATGAGAGTGACCGTCTTTTCGGGGCCGACCCATCCCCGGAAGTGGGCGGACTTGATCTGACCCAGGATCGGACGCCCCCGCGAGGCGTCCTCCGCCACCAGGCATTTTCCCGCGGCTTGCGCCATCATCTCCGTGAGCAGGACTCCGGGGACGACGGGGAAGCCCGGGAAATGATCGCGGAAATAATCCTCATCGGCGGCGATTCCCTTGATCGCCTTGATCGAGACGCCGGGAGTCAGTTCGAGGATTGCGTCGACAAGAAGGAATCGCATGGGAAGGGCAAGGCTTACGGGAGTTTTCCCTCACGCCGAAGAACGATCAGGATATCCTCGACCTTGGTCATGTCCCGCAATTCCGTGTCCGAGAGCATGATGCCAAATTTCTCGTCCAAGTCTGCCATGAGGGTGAGGGTGCCCAGCGAGTCCCAGGACGGGATGTCGTCCCGAAGGGATTCCGGCCGCAAGTGATCGGGCGACTGCTCGAACAATTCGGCGATCCAATGCAATGCTTCTTCTTGTGACGTCATTCGAATGTTTCCGATGGTCTCGATGAGGTGGAGGCGGCGAGGGGCCGCCGGTTTCCAGGTTAGGGTTGGAGCGTCCGGCCGGATTCGTTCAGCAGGAGGTGGCTCAGGGAGGCCTCGGCGGGCAGATTGACCAGACTTGATCCCCAGGACAAGCCAACGCCATAGGCCAGAATCAAAAGGGTTAGATCCCGATCGGCCGGACGCGCCAGTCCTCCTTGGGTGATGGTCAGGGGAACCGAGGGCCCCCCGGTATTGCCGTAATCCCAGAGCGTCATCGGGATCTTCTCCTCCGGAACGTCACATTTCCGCGCGAGATGCCGCATGATGAAGCGATTCGATTGGTGAAGGATGAAATAGTCCACCGCTTCGGGGGGGATCCCCGAAGCGCCCAGGGTTTCCCGGATCAGGGGGGGCACCCGTTTCAGGGTGAAATTCATGATTCCCGCACCGTTCATCGAGAGAAAGTGTTTCGTGGGATCCTTTGGAAAGCGGTCGCGGAATCCGCCTCCCTCAATGATCAAATCACGATAGCCCGTGCCGTCGGTCTGCAGGCTGAACCACCATTTTTTTTCCGAATCCCTCTCTCCTGCCTCGATCGCGGTGGCCGAGCCCGCGTCGCCGAAAAGCAACCCCACCGTACGATCCTGCGGATCAGTGAACCGGGAAGGGGTCTCTCCGTGCAGGAGCAACACCCGCTGGAACGAAGGGTTTTCCAGCATCATGGCGGCGAGCCACAATCCGTAGGCATATCCCGAACAGCCGAGACCGACATCAAAGGCCGCGCATTGGTCCGACAAACCCAGTTCCTTGTGAATGACACAGGCCGTGGACGGTTGAAAATAGTCCGGGCTTTGCGTGACCATGATGACACAGTCAATGGTTTCCGGTTCCCATGCCAGCCCCTCCAGGAGGTTTCGGGCGGCGGCGAGGCACAAATCGCTGCTGCAGATCGTATCGGGTGAGACGTGGCGCTTCTTGATCCCGACCATCTTCACCACGGCATCGATCTCCTTCTGGGAAAACGCGGCCGAATCGCAGGTGTTGTCGAAGACAGGCTCCGGAACACAGGATGTGATTCCTCGAATGCGGTGCTCTCGTGTGGATGTAATGGCCAAGTCGTTTTGCCTGCTTTAGTCGATTCGAGAGTCGATGCGTCGCGCCTTCCGATCCGTCGCTATAATTTCCACGTTCAGTCCGTTT
>JAHEDC010000232.1 GCA_024641425.1 Verrucomicrobiales bacterium
TAACGCCCGTCAACGTGGCACCCACCATCACCGGCGGCGCGGTGGCTTCTATTTCGGACAATGCGGCCTCTCCGATCGCCCTCTTCAGCGGTTCGCTCGCCGTGGCTGATAACGATCACGCGCAGCCGGCGGGTGTGGTGCCTGCGAGTGAGAGCTTGACCGTGAGTCTGACCATCGATGCGGATGACCATGTTCTGGGACAGTTCAATGAGTTCGTGGCGGGAACCGTCGGCGGCGTGACCGTCGTGTCGAGCGGGGCGTTCCAGTTGACGGTCTCCGGGAACCCTCCCGACCTTACCACCTTCCTGCGGAGCCAGGTGACCTATACGCCGAACAACAATAGCATTCCGGTGGGGGCCCCCTTGCCCGTTCTCAACATCGCGGTGCAGGCGGCGGATGGCGGAGAGGACGGCGTAGCGGCCGCAACCAAGAGCCTTACCGTCAATTACGTCAGCGTGAACGATCCGCCGACCGGGAGCGTGTCGACGGACGGACTCACCGCCTTCGAAAGCGCGCCGCTCGCGCCGTTCGGTAATTTCACCGCGTCGGACATCGATCAAAGCGAGCGCCTCAAGGTGGACATCGCCGTCACGCCCGCCGCCGGCGGCACGTTCCCGGGCGGCTCCCTGCCCTTCACCGGCACTCCAGCCCAGGTCGAGAGTCACATGCGGGCCCTTCAGTTTACTCCGGGAGCCTCTCCGGTCGACTTCGTCGTGACCCTGACCGATGTGCATCCGGACGACACCGAAGGCACCCCGGTCAACCTCCCCTCTACCCATTTGAACGTTCTGGAAGTGAACCGGGATCCGCAGATCGCGGGGATCACGACCGCGCTGATCCGGACTTCCGAAGGCGCGCCGACCGCTCTGTTTCCCAACGTGAGCGTGGTCGATCCCGATGGTGATGCCCTGACGGTGTCGATTACCTTCTCTCCGCTTTCGAATGGAACCTTCCCGGCTCCCTTTACCCTCGCGGGAAGCAGTTACACCTACGCCGCCGCTAATGGCGCCGCCGCCACCAATGCCCTGCGAGCCCTGATGTTCACGCCTTCCACGACCGCCGGGGGCGCGGTCTTCGGCTTCACCCTCGTCATCAGCGACCCCAACGGGGGCTCGGCGACCGATAGCCGCACGCGCCTTGAAGTCACCGCCGTCGACAATTCTCCCGTCATCACCACGGTTCCGGACCCCTTGCCGCCCACCCCGATTCCGATTTCCCCGACCTCGCCGGTGAAGCCCTTCGATGGTTGGGCGATTGCCGATGATAGCTCGAGTGTCACCGTCACCGTCTCGTTGGACGATCCCGCCAAAGGCAGCCTCGTGAACGGGAGTACTGTCGGTCCGCAGTTCAGCCCTTCCGGTGCCAACTATCTTTTCGTCGGAAGTCCCGCCAACGCGCAAGTGGCCCTGAGGGGGCTCCTCTTTCAAGCAAGTTCCTCCTACCCGTTTCCTCCCGCCTCGCCCGGCGGCACCACCTTTACGGTGGTCGCGAACGATGGGGCCACCTCCCCTACCTCACGCACGGTCTCGATTGTCCTGCTCAATGTGGGGCGAAACCACTTCGTAACCAAGCTGGACGATGGCCCGTTGCCTCCCGCCTGGTCGGCAGGAGCCACTTACGCGGCGGGCGATCAGGTGATTTACCTGGGCAACGCCTACACCCGCATCGCCGCGGGGAACGAAGCCCCCTTCACGGTCGCGATGTGGAGTGATGCGGCGGCGGCCGAGGGCACCCTCAGGCTGGCCGTCGCGCTGGCCAAAGCGAACGACACCATCACCTTCAATTTGCCCTCGTATCCGGCCACGATCCGCCTCACCGCGAAGCTGGTCGTTCCCGTGAACCTGAATTTCCGGGGGCCGGGAGCCGACAAACTGACGATCAGCGGAGACACCGACGGCAACCTGATCGCCGATACCCGGATCTTCGACATCCTGGCCACGGTGACGATGGATGGGCTTGGACTTTCGCGTGGGCTTGGTGACGTTGGGGGCGCGATCTCGATCTCGGGGTCGGGCGACCTCACGATGCGTCACTGCGCGATCACCGATTCCACGGCTTCCCTCTGGGGCGGGGGCATTGATGTCGATCAGGGGAAACTCCGTCTGGAAAATTGCCTTCTACGCGGCAACCGTACCGACGGGGTGCTCGGTCGCGGTGGGGCGGCGGTCTCGCTTTTTACCAGCAAGGCCTGCGAATTCATCAACTGCACCTTTGCCCGCAACGCACAGGGATCCGCCAGCGGCAAGGGAGGCGGCGCGATCTATGCCGAGGCTTTCTTTCCGCCCACCGGGTTGGTCCTCACCCTGACCCACTGCACGTTCGCCGAGAATACCGATGCCGCCAGTGCCGGCACTTCGGTGCAGGCGAACGGCTTCGGCACCGCCGTGAAGCTACGGAATTCGATCGTCGGAGACGCGCGGGGAGGGAACTTCAAGGTGGACGGCTCCGCGACCATCACGTCGATGGGCGGCAATGTGTCCGACGACCAGACGCGCCTGACCTTTATCCAGGGCGGTGTGGCCCAGTCCGTGTTCGTCTTCAATCAGCCGAGCGACCAGACGTCGATCAATCCGCAGTTTGCCCCGCTTGGAGTGACGGTCGGAGCGAATGCGAGTTACCCGATCAACGCGTCCAGTCCTGCCATCGGCTCCGGTATCATCGCCCCGGTGGCAACCGATGCCCGGGGGGTGCTTCGTCGGGACGGAAGCCCGGATGCGGGTTCCTTCGAGGCGGACTCACCCCGGCGGCTTGTCCTCAACGAGATTCGCTTCGCCGCTCCCAATCCTGCATTTTTGGAGTTCTACAATCCCCGGGATTCGCAGCCCGTCGACCTCAACGGCTACGAGCTTTACCTCGACGGACGTTCCACGCCGCTCCTTACCTTCACGGGTCTGGGCCTTATTCAGCCGGGCTTCGGCCTCATCGTCGCCGCCACCAACGCCGTCAACGGGGACGGCTCGCCGGTCGTAGTCAACGCCGGCCTTGTGCTCGCCGAGCGAGGCCTCGTCGAGATCCGCCGCCCGACTGCCGCCGGTGGCGGTGCGCTGGTTTACGTCGCGTATAACGGCAAGTTTTCCTCCGCCCTCGATCCCGCGATGGACTACAACCTTGCCGGGGCCTCGATCACGCTTTCCCCCCAGTTCGTCGGGGCCGCCTACGTTCCGCATCCGTTCGTTCCCGGCGGGAACGGAGGAACCTCATCGCCCGGCAACGACGCCAACGGGACGCGCTTCGGCGCGAGCAACGCGGAACCGCAGGCCATCGCGGACAATATTCTCATCGACGAGGACGAGGCCGAGTCCCTCGATCTCCTCGCGAACGATTTCGACGCGGACGGCTCCGACCGCATCGTGATCGTCGATGTTACCGGTTCCGATGCGGCAGGGGCCAATGACCCGCTCGCCACGAGTACGCGGGGAGCCGTCGTTGCGATCGAACCGGCGAACAACGGCACCCCGGCCACGCCGCATCGCGGACTCACAGTGAAATACGATCCACGGGGCTCGACGGTATTGCAGTCGATTCCCGAAGGACAGGAGCGCATCGATACCTTCACCTACACCATCGTGGATTTCACAACCGGCACCGCCGACGCCTTCGCGGCCGCTCCCGGAGCTCCCAGCAAAACGCTCGTCACTTCGCCGGCCCATCGCCTCGTGGGCACCGATCTGAGGATCCGGATTTCCGGATCGGGGGCCTACGATGGCGTGAAGCTTGCCGAACTGATCGACCTCAATCCGCCGAACGGCGACTACGACAAGGACCGGTTCCTCATTCCCGGTGCCTTCACCGTCGCCGCTACCGGCACCTGGGAAACCGTCGAAACGCGCCCCATTCCCGCCGAAACGAATCGTGACACCGCCACCGTTACGGTCACCGTGCTGGGAGCCAATGATCCTCCCACCCCTGTTCAGGATGACGTGGAGACCGACGAGGATAAGGTTTTACGTCTCATGGCGGACTCCCAGTTGGCGGGCACCCAGACCGTCTTCGATACGGATCCGAGTTATCCCCTCCCCCGCATGATCTCAGGGACGAGCCTGCTGCTTCTCGATACCGATCCTGACACCGATGATTCGGGCGAGTCCTTGCGGGTGGTCGGCGTCGTCGGAGGCGTTTCAGCCATTGGAAGCTTTAGCCGGGCGCCCGGCTCCGGCGGAGTTACAGTCAGCGCTCCCGCACACGGGCTGGCCAGCGGCGACACGATTCTCATCTCCAATTACGGAGGACATCCCTCTTACAATGCCGTGCATAATGTTACGGTGCTGGGCCCCGATCGCTTCAACATTCCGGTGCCCTTTGTCGACAATCACATGACGCCGGGAGTCTGGACCCGCTTCAATCCCGGCGCGCAGCTTGCCGCCCTCAGCGAGAGACGGGCGGAGGTTGCCTTGGAGATCCGCGCCGACCACCGCGAGACCAATGTCGTCTACAACGGCCGTCCCTCCGACTTCCTCGACGGCATCCCCGAAGGAAGCTCGGAGTTCGATTCCTTCTACTACGCCGCCCGTGATCGCCACGGTGCGCTCGGCTTGGCCAAGGTCTCCATCAAGGTCAACGGCGTAAACGACGCCCCGGTTCCCGGCAATGATCCCGGAACCTTGTCCTCGCTGACACCCCTTCTCGGCAATCTGCTCACCGGAAATCTCACCACTCTCGGCGATGCGCTCGGAACCCTTGAGATTGCCTATCTTCTCCCCTCGTCCGACAACTCTCCGGAACGCGCGAACGTGGGAGTCTTCGATCCCTCGAATCCGTCGGCGGGCACCCTTGAACTCGACCTTCTCTGGTTCACGGACGAACAGACACCCTTGAGCTTCAATATCGACCCCGCCACCAGCGGCCCCAACGACCTTCTGGGTAATGATACGGATGTCGATCGCGGGGATGTTCTCACCATCGGGACTCCGGGAATGAATTACCTCAGCAGGGAGGACGCGACCGTCACCGTGAGTGGCGATGGCAAGACCTTGTCATACAATCCGGCGACGTCAGGGGATCTCAACGCGCTGGCCCGGGGGGAGCGGATCATCGACACGTTCATCGTAACCGTCAACGACAGCTACGGGGCCGGCGTCAACGCCCTTGTTGCCGTAATGGTGGTGGGACTCAATGATACGCCGGTCCCGATGCCGGACACGACCTTCACCACTCCGGAAGACCAGAAACTGGTCATCGGCCCTCCGGGCGTCCTTCTGAACGATGTGGAACCGGACCAGAACGCCTCCCTTCCGGACAATCACAAGATGTTGGTGCCGGTGGAGAATCTGACGAGTACCGTCAATGGCGTCGTCTATTCGACCTCCGTGGGTGGAGCTACCGGAATGGTTGGCGGATTCGGCACTGACCCGGGGAATGCCCTCCAGACGATTGTCACCGCCCCGGGCCACGCGTTGAAGAAAGGCGACAGGGTGGAGATTTCCGAGACGGGAATCGCCACCTATGATGGGCGATTCGAGGTCGTCGCCGCAAACCAGACACTCGGCACCTTTACGATCGGGACTTTGTTTATCAACGGATCCGGGCTCACGCAGGGGAAATGGAGTGCGGTGAGGTATGCCTCGGGACTTGTCACCGGGTTCCGCCAGGATCCCGGCAACCCATTGCAGACCATCGTCAGCGCACCGAATCATCCGCTGCTCCCCGGCGAAGAGGTGGTCCTCCGCGGTACCGGCGTGCGCGCCTACGAGGGGCAATTCGTGATTGTGGATACCGACCCGCTGGCAGGCACCTTCACGGTGCCCGTCACGTTTGAGAATGATTCCGCCCTTGCCTCGGGCGTGTGGGCTTCCGTCCGCAGTAGCCTGATCTATGACCCCCGTGGTTCCAAAGCAGACGCCGTCGTGCTTGTGCCCAACGGGCTGGACGGACTGGCGGTCGGCCAAAGCTATGTCGATACCATCCTCTATCAGATCTTCGACGGCAGCTTTGTCTTCGCGATGAACGACCTCTTCAAGGTTGCCGCCGATACGGCCGGGGCCGATCTCGATGTCCTTGCCAACGACCGCAACCTCACCGGCATCACCCGCCGACTGGACTTGGTGGGGGTGGGACCGACCAGCAGGGGTGGCAGCGTCGATCTTGCGACCACCGCCACGGGTCGTTCCGTGATCCGCTACGTGCCGGAGCCCAACTTCGTCGGCGACGAGGTCTTCACCTACACGATCGAGGATGAGCTTGGCAACAGGGATACCGCGCAGGTCGTTGTGCGGGCAACGGTCGAAAGCTTGAACGGGAACCTGCAGGCCAACAACGACGCCTTCACGGTTGCCCTCGGCCAATCCCCTGTTCTCGCCGTGCTCGCCAACGATAATGTGATCCCTGCTGGCGCGGGCTCCCTGCTCATCACCGATACCCCCGATCTGCCCGTCAAGGGAACCTTGCAGGTCGGGGCTGGAGGAATCGTCTACACGCCCAATCCCGGATCTTCGGGCATGGATCAATTCACCTATGAGATTTCCGGAGGCGGCACTGCCCGCGCAACGGCCACCGTAGATGTCGAGATCGTCGACCTCACGGACAAATTGTTCACTCGCGACGATGCCTTCAGCGTCCTCGTCGACAGCACCGCGAATGAATTCGATGTCCTTGGAAACGACAACATCCTCCCCGGCAATGGCCTTGCCTTGACTGTCGGGTTTACCGGCAATCCCGCCGACTTGCCCCTGCATGGAACGCTGGAGATCAATGGAACGAGCGATGGATTCATCTATACTCCCGCCACGGGATTCACGGGCGTCGACCGCTTTCGCTACAGCGCCTCCGATGGCTATGGCAGCACGGGCTCCGCATCGGCAACGGTGACGGTGGGTTCCCTCGTGACGAACAGTGACTTCTTCGTCGTCTCCACGACGGCGACGAATCAACCGTTGCCCGTCCTGGCCAATGATCTCGTGCTATCCAACCCGAACGGCGCGGTCACTGTTATTGGGATCGCCGCCACCGCGACGGATGCGAGGGATGCCTTGGATACGATGGTGGTTCCGGCGACAACATTGACCCTCGGCACGCTCGGTGGTCTCGAAATCGTCGCAGGCGAAATCAAGTTCACCGCCGCAGGGCCGCTCAATGAAGCGACTTTCTACTATATCATCGAGGATTCGAACGCCAGCCGCCGTGCCTTCGGAGAGGCCAGTGTGGCGGTCATCGCCGATGGCGTGAGCGCAAACCCCGACTACTTCTCCCTTCTTCTCGATAGTGTCCCGACCGATCTCAACGTCCTCTTCAATGATATCGCGGTGCCCGTCCGCCCACTCTCAATCGTCTCCCTTGGGACAGGTCTCAACGCCCCCGACCACGGAGGTTTCGCCCAGATCGTGAACACTCCCTCGGGCCCCCGAGTGCGCTACCAGCCGGCTCCCGGATTTATCGGTGAGGAAACCTTCACTTACACGATAACGGACACCCTGCGCAGTGATACGGCCAAGGTCGTCGTTCGGGTCGGACAGGGGGATCTTTACGCGAACGACGACTCCTATACCATCTTCTACGCCGTGCAGGTAAATGGCGATCCGCCGACGGAAACGGCGAGATCCTTCAGTCTCCCCGTTCTCTTCAATGATGGGGTCTTGCCCGATGGAGGAGAGGAACTGGTCATCACCGGAGTTGGGATTGATGACCAAAACGGAGAACCGAACGCGCCCAATATGCAGGGGGAAGTCACGCTCTCAGAGGACGGTACGGCCCTCCTCTACACTCCGGCCTTGGATGCCGCGCTGATGCCGGGTGACTTCTTCACCGAACGCTTCACCTATGTCATCTCGGATGGCACCGACCGCCGGGCCGAGGCTCAGGTTCTGGTCAATGTCCGCGTCCGCGATGAAGCCCGTGCCATGGAGACCCGGGACGACGCCTTCACCGTGGCCACGGATTCGCTGGGCAATATCCTCGATGTCCTTGCCAACGACGGAGTCAAACCCGCGCCCGCTTCCGCTTGGACAATCACGGGCGTTTCGACTCCCCAGTTGTTTCCAAGCGATCCGAATCCTGCCGACACAAACGATGGGGGCGTCGTCTCGGTCTCCGGAGGATCGCTCCGCTATTCTCCCCGTGCCGGATTCGTCGGCCTCGTTTCCTTCTCCTACTCCGTCTCGGACGGTCTCGGCGGCACCGGGAGCGCGAACGTATTGCTCAAGGTCGGCGACGTCAGAGTCTGCGACGATCTCTACACCGTGCTCTCCGACAGCACCGGGAATATCCTCGATGTCAGAGCCAACGATGGCGTCCTCCCCGATGGCTTTCCCACCCGTCCCGACGGCTCGCCGCTGCCGGGTTTCACCCTGGACCTGACGACACCGATCGTTCCGGATCGGGGCGGTAGCGCGGTCGTGGGGAACGGTCAGATTATCTACAGTCCGGCAGCCGGCTTTGTCGGGACGGAGCAGTTCAAATACTGGGTCATTGATGACAGCGACAACCGCTACGAAGGGGAAGTGCTCGTAAGGGTCGAGGCGCTCGGCACCGACCGGGCCATCGGCATTGCCGAAATTCTCGTGACCGGGGTCAACGATCCGCCCGTCCTCGAGGGCCTCATGGAGTTCACGATCACCGACAAGCAGATCATCAATCCCTTCGGAGGAGCGCGGATTACGGATGTGGACGACCAGGGGCGCGAGCAACTCACGCTCACGGTGGAACTCGGCGACCTGTCACGCGGCATTCTCTTCCATCCCGGTGGACTCTTCACGCGGGTCGGCAACGCCTATGTTTCCGCCCCGATGTCCCCCGCCGACGCGACCGCCGCGTTGCGCGACCTGCAGTTCCAGCCCACCCCGGACGGCCGGGTATCGGAGGCGACGAACGAAAACGTGACGATCACGCTCACCGTCAATGACGGCCACGTGGATGTCGCGAACGACGATACCGTCGTCACAGTGCAACACCCGCCACAGTCGAAGATTCTACCCGTGGTCACGGCGACCGGCATCGATGACAGCATGACGGGCGCGAATTTCGGTTCCGCCGTCTCGGTCAGCGGCGACACCATGGCGGTGGGATCCTGGACCCGGGACGTGCTCGGAGCCGATTCCGGCGCGGTCTACCTCTACCGGCGCGTGACGTCGGCCGGAATCGAGCGCTGGCAGCAGTCCAAGATCATCCTCGCAACCGACGGATCGGCAGGAGATCGCTTCGGGATCTCCGTCGCGCTCGATAAGGACACTCTCGTCGTGGGCGCCTCCTACGATGCTCCGGGAGGCTTGAGTCTCGCGGGTTCCGCCTACGTCTTCGAACGGAATGCCGGCGGAGCCGGAAACTGGGGCCAAGTGCGGAAGCTCGTGGTCGAAAGTCCACTCATTGCCGCAGGCGATCAGTTTGGAAATGACGTGGACATCGACGGCGACACGATCATTGTCGGCGCTCCCTATGCGACCCGTGGCGCGGGAGATTCCGGGATGGCGAGAATCTACGAGCGCAATAGGGGGACTGCCGGAAGCTGGGGACTTCTCCAGGAGATCGTCCAATCAGACCCCATTTTCCTCGACTGGCTGGGAATCTCGGTCGCGATCTCAGGGGACACGCTCATCGTGGGTGCCTACGGGGCAAACCGCCAACAGAACGCCGCGAACTACGACCTTGGAGCGGCATACATCTTCGATCGCAACGGCCCCCCTGCGGCCCCTTGGAAGCAGACGAAGAAACTCGAGCG
>JAHEDC010000686.1 GCA_024641425.1 Verrucomicrobiales bacterium
TCGAAGGCGTCGGAACCCACGCCATTCTTGTCGGCTTTCCAGATGGCTTCAATCTCGCCTACAACGCCGCCACCGCCGAACCCGCGCTTCTTTGGCGAGGACGGTTCTTCGACGCCTACAACACCTGGTTCTCGCGCTTCGCTCCCTTCGAGAAACCGCTCGAAAACAATATCGGCCGTTTCCCCTCCACCGGGAAAGGCGCACGCTTTCTTGGCTACGAACTCGATGCCGAAGGAAACCCCACGTTTCTCAGCCAACTTGGCGAAGCTTCGATTTCGGAGCATTTCGAAGTGAACGACGGAAAACTGGTCCGCTTCCTGCAGTCGAGTGGTGCCGACGGACTTTCCTGGACCCACCCCTCGGGCTTCGAGCCGGGAAGTCAATCCTCGACCACGCATTCCGTGCGCATCACCTATTCCCAGAATTGAGACGGGGGCCGGCGAAGCACGAATGTCCATTGTCCTCACGCCGGATCGACCCTATAGCTGCGGCATGTCCCGTAAACATCTCGTCACCACCGGGTGGCTTTTCCTGTCAGCGCTGACCTTCGGGCTCGGTTGGATCGTGAAACCGGCCTCGCCACCAACGGACGCCGACGGATCCGCGGCCACTCCAACTTCCGCTCCCTTGGCAATCCCCCTCTCGCCGTTGACCGCGACCAAGAGATCCTCGCATGCGGCCGACGCCGAGACGAGCCTATCGGCCACCGGCCATCGGCTAGGCAGGGCTGAAATCGAGGAACTGGGCCGACAGTTCAAAACGGAACTCGACCCCATCGCGAGGCGCGCCGCCTTTGGAAAACTGCTCGAGGGATTGACGACGGAGAACGCGGCCGAGATTCGCGCGCAGATCGCGCACCTCCCCGACAGCAGTCCCGAGTTCATGGAATTCCATTACGCCTGGGGAAAGATCGGGGGCGTTGATGCGGTGATGAATGGCATGGACACCCGGGAAAGGGATATGGGGGCGACCCTAGCCGGATGGGCGAGTGCGAATCCTGCCGCGGCCAAGGCTTGGTTCGAAAGTCTTGAACAGGGTGGGGACACTCCCGACAACAAAGGCTATCTTAGGGAAGCCATGGTGCATGGCCTCGCCAATACAAACCCCGAAATCGCGAGTGCGTTCGTCCTCGAACTGGCGGCATCCGGAGACAAGGACGCGGGCCGCCTTCTCGCCGTCGTCGCCAGCAAAGTCATCCAATCCCGCGGCGTCGTCGCCGCCGCCGCGTGGGCCGAGAATCTCCCCGAAGGCGAAACGCGTAATTCCGCGATGAGCCAGGTCGCGCACGATTATGCCCGGAGTGACCCGGCCCAGGCGGCCGCATGGGCATCGCAGCTTATCGGTACCGACGATGGCAGACGCGTCGTCAGCGCGATCAGCCGGGAGTGGGCCAACCGCGACGGGGCGGCCGCCGTCGGCTGGCTGCAATCACTCGACGACGGCCCGGGGATGTCGAAGGCCTACTACTCCGCTTTCGAAGGATGGGCCGCCAAGGACCCACTCGCCGCGAGCACCTATCTTGTCGACATGGCCCAATCTCCCGCGAGGGACCAGGCGATCAACGGACTGGTAAGTCGGCATCGCTGGGAAGATCCCCTCGCCGCCATCGCCTGGGCGGGCCAGATCACCGATCCCGAGACCCGGGTCGATTCCCTGGTCCGTGCGGGACAAGCCTATTTCCGCCGCGACCCCGGCGCCGCCAACACATGGCTGGCCACGAGCGGGCTGCCCGCGGACGCCCAACTGAAGATTTTCGGAAAACGCCCATAGCAATCGAGATCTAGACGGATAATGCCGCGAAATGTTCCGCAAGCAGACTCGGGACGAGCCCGTCGCCAGGGTGACGGGCTTTTCCATCTCGGGAGTCGTCCTCCCCATCGGTCATCGTCGACGAAAACTCCGCCCGGAGCTTCTGCTCGATCCCGGCGACGGACCGCAGCGAAGCGGAAAGCGTCCCTGCATCGCACCGATCCAGGATTACGTGCCCTCCCTATGGAGTGAGGTCCACCACACGGAGGTAAAGCGCGGGGGCTCCGAACGGGGCCTCGGTGGTGACCGTCGGGTTGGGGAACGAGAAGGTAATCTTATCGCCATCACCGGGAACCTCATCGACCGCGTCTGTCACATTGTCGTTGATGTCGAAAGCGAAATCCACAAGGTCGAGACTGTAATAGACCCCGTAGATCCTTCCCGCGAACGCATCCCAGGTCAGGGTGATCGTGTTGTCGGAAGCGGTGGAAATCTCGGTGATGGCAAAAGCCGCTCCGCCGGAAGTTCCGAAAAACTCGACCTCCGCCAATGAAAGCTGGCCTCCGGTGCCCGGCCAACCGGCAGCGGAGTCGGCATTGAGCCGGAACCATTTATACGGGGGTGGGGTCGGAAAATCGACGCCCCCTCCGTTCCAGCGGATCACCTGATCTCCGACCGTCCAGACGGAATTCCCAGCGTAGAGACGATTGCCCGGCGCCCCGGTGTCGTTCTGATCGTAGGCGTAGATTATCGTCCATGTCACGCCGTCGTTCGAACCCAGAATCTGCCAGACGTCGGGATTCCGGCCAATCGAATCGTTATTGGAAGTGATCGTGAAGTGGGTAAGGACATAGGCCTCCGCGAACTCGA
>JAHEDC010000687.1 GCA_024641425.1 Verrucomicrobiales bacterium
GCTGGTGACGCCGAAACAGACGAGCGACGGCAAAGTGACTGGGCAGAGTGGAGCTAAGATCGGCAACGTGCACTTGCATTAACACGAGTAGATCATGGATCGAAAAGGTGTGATTGCCCCTGACCCGAGCCCGCAACGAACTAAGACTCCCACGTTCCAGCGTGGGATGAACTCCAGGAATGAATGGACGGTGTTCAGGGAAACGATGAGCTTCTACGGCGCGGCGCAAAATCGACTCATCCCAGTCGAGTACAACGGAGAGAACTTCCGTTCGCGTCGCTGTCTCGACCAGCTTCGTGCTGACCGGGGCCGACCGTCTGATAGGGGTTTGGTGCATCCGCCTGTAAATCATTACAGCGAATGCAACCGCACAGAGAAACGCTCGCGCAATCCAGAAGCCGGTTCGGTCTTGCATCACCTCGCCAGCACCCGTTAGCGCCGAGCGTTGACTCGCTTCCTTGGATCCCGACCGCCGGGATTCAAAGAGGCGAGTCAAAAGAGCCAGGAAAAAAGTCGGGACAGAGAGCGTGCGCTCTCTTGACATCGCAGGCCATATAGGGGTTCGACATGTGCGCGCAACGGCAGCAGCGGGCGGGCCGGGATTCGAAGCCAATGCGCGGTCAGAATGACGACCCTTCCAAAGCGCCTTGAGCAGGCGGATCTTCTCATTTCGGTCATGAACACGGATGCGAATTATCACGCATCTGCCGGCGGTTAAGTTAGTCCAGCTTCGGCGAGTTGCCGAGCATGCGAATTGCAGGCGGTATGTAGACCGAAGCAGCGTAATTGAACCCCTTTCATAACCTCGCAGTCGCTGATCCGAATCCGATTCCCGCAAATTGAACCCTGGAGTAGCGAAACATCGCGACCCCGGTGTTTTGTTTTGCGCTGGGAGACGGGGTGAGCTATCCCCAGGATTCGCAAGGGTTTGCGACAGTCTCTGACGCTGACGAGTCTCGCTCCCCACGTCGCGCGCGACTCCGACTACTCATACGAGCGTACCTCTGACGCCCCAATTCTGGCCCAAACTCTCGGCCGTCTCCAACTCTCGCCTGGCTTGGGTTAAGTGGTGTTGGCTTCGCTCTTTCGGTCGCAACCTACCGGGGTTGGGAGCGGTATGGGAAAGCAACATCGAAATGGGTCGCGTCGCGTCACGAACAAACTCGCAGTCAACCATCAAACACTCGACCTTTGTGCCGGAAGGGGCTGGCTTATCTGAGAATTAGCACTGGCTCAATCCACAAGCACCACGCCCGGCATGTCGTAGCTGCCGTCGATCAATGATGTGGCTGGGCCGTAAAAGCGGGCGGTAAACCGGAAGCCCTCCTTCGGCGCGGGCAGCCAGTTCAGGCGCTGTTTCGGTTCCTTCGGCTCGTCGTGCTGGACATAAATCACTAGCTTGCCGTCCGCGGTGTGCAGCTTGCCGCGCTCGAGCATGTAGCTGTTGAGCGAATAACGGTCGATCGGGTTGTCGTAGAAGTAGCCCTCGCTGTCGTAGAGCGGCATTTCCCAGAACTCGGTCACCGGCGGCATATCGTTCAGGTCGAAGGTGATCGTGTAGCGGTGCTCGCCGGAAAGTGGGCGGCCCTTGGAATCCTTCATGCAAAACGTGCCGACATGCGACCGGGACGGCACCGGAGCGAGGACCGCAATCAGCCCGTAGCGCGCTCTCTGCCGCCAGTCGGTATCTCGGTAGTCGAGATCGCTCGCAAAGTCCCATCCGTTGCGATCGACGCCGGCGGCCTCGGCCGACAGGGCCAGCACGTCCCTTTTACCCTCCTCGATTCCTACTCCGATCGCGGCCACGACCTCGGGGGACAGTTTGTCAGGATCGAATGGCGTTCCGGCTTTCAGGCCGAGACGTTCGAAGCGTGCCAGCGCGGTGATTTCCTTATGGCTGTCAGTCTGCTTGGTGAAACTGGGGTCGTTCAATACGAGACTGACCCAGCGCAGGAAGTTCACGCCGCCGAGCTTCCCGGGCTCCGTGACCGTCACCATGCCGGGGAAGGTGAGATACGCTCCCTTGACCATCGGCACGTCCTCGGCCTTGACGTCCTTCCGGCCCGCCGCGATCCAGGCGCTGAGCGACATGACGGTGAAGCGGTCCTGGATGCCGTTGACGGCGGCGAGGTCCTCGGAGGTATCGTCGGTGAGCGCGACCCGCGCGAGTACTCCGGCGCAATCCGACGGCGAACGCACGATGTCGGCCCCAACGAAACCGTCGGGCAAGTCACCACTCCAGTTCGGGCCGATCAACAAGCGACGCACTGGGCCAGGGGCGTTGAACTGGCTGCCGATCATGTGCCACCAACGGGCATAGTTGTCGTGGAACTGGACGCTCCAGTAACGGTCCTTGACCTCGCCGACCGTGATAACAGCGGGTTCCTCCGACAGATCGAGAAAGCCAACGCCATAGAGCGTGGTCGCATTTGGCGTGGTGGCGATGCGCGGCAAAGCTTTCATCGGGCTGCGGTCCCAGCTCAGGCGGTTGACACCCACGAGCCGCGGGCTCTTGTCGTTCTGGACGAAGTTGTAGCGGAGGTGATAGATCGCGACCGGATGCATGCCCCAGAGGAACGCCTCTTTCGCGATCTCCTTGGCCTGGGCGGGGGTGAGAGG
>JAHEDC010000233.1 GCA_024641425.1 Verrucomicrobiales bacterium
AATTCCATGGGTGGAAGAATTCTAGCGAGGAGGCGGGCGGGATGCGATTATAAAGGTGCCGCGAATTCGTAAGGCCTCGGGGCCGCAATGAAACATCGCGGTCTCCCGCGGGTTCCATTCCAAAACGACAGACCGATCATGTTCCGACAGACAGCCGCCACTTTCCTCACCCTCTGGGCACTCTTGCCGCTCTCCGCCTCCGGGCAGGCGGACCGATTTTCCGCATGGGATGCCAACAAGGACGGGAAGCTCTCCCGCGATGAACTGCCGGAGAATCTGCAGCCGCACTTCGGGCGGGTGGACCGGGACGGCGATGGCTTCATCACCCGCGAGGAAGAGAACGAACGGCAACGGCGCGGCGCGGGGTTCGGCGGGCGAAACGGGCAGGTTTCGGATAAATTGGAGGTCGTTCGTGATGTCGATTACGGCGGAACCAAGAATCCGCGGCAGACGCTCGACCTCGTTTTGCTGAAAAGCCGTGAGAAGGACACCGTACCGGTTCCGCTCATTGTCTTTATCCACGGTGGCGCCTGGCGCGCGGGGAGTAAGGAATCGGGGCTGGGGAATTTGGCGCCGTTTGTCGAGAGCGGAAAATTCGCCGGAGCCACGATCAACTATCGCCTTACGAGCGAGGCGCAGTGGCCGGCGCAGATCCATGATTGCAAGGCGGCAATCCGCTGGTTGCGCGCCCATGGCAAGGAATACGGCTATGACGGCGACAAGATCGCGGTGTGGGGATCTTCGGCGGGCGGGCATCTGGTGGCCATGTTGGGAGTGAGCGGGGGTGTTGTCGCGTTGGAGGGCGATGTCGGGGATTTCGACGATACGGACAGCCGGGTGCAGGCGGTCATTGATTACTTCGGGCCCTCGGAAATGCTGACGATGGGCGATCACGACAGCACGATGGATCACAACGCGGCCGATTCTCCGGAATCGCTGCTCGTCGGCGGGGCAATTCAGGAAAACAAGGACAAGGCGAAGGCGGCTTCGCCGGTCACATACGTGGATAAGGACGACGCCCCCTTTCTCATCGTCCACGGCGACAAGGATCCCCTCGTGCCCTTTCCCCAATCGGTGACCCTCGACGCGATGCTCGGCGAGGCGGGAGTGTCGAGCACTCTGATCCGCATCGGGGGTGGAGGGCATGGTCAGGGGTTTGATGCGAACGAACTCCGTCCGAGAATCGAGGCATTTCTGCGAAAGACATTGCTCGGGGACGGGACCGCGGTGGTCAAGGAGGAGACTCTCAAGGCGGGGGAGGGCGAAAGGCCCTGAATACGGGCATCCGGTCTCCGGGGGGGCGTGCTAGCGTCACTGCGGAACAAACCTCGGGTATTGACGGGCCATGGCTCGGCTTCTAGATTCGCGGGATCATGAACCCCACCCGACTTCCCGCTTTTCTCGCTGCGGCCACGCTTGCCGCTGTCCTCGTTCCGACCGCACTCATCCGCGCTGAGGACGCTCCCGCCAAGCCGGACAAGCTCTATTCCGGGAAGCCGATCCGCGGCCTTCTTATCACCGGCGGTTGCTGCCACAATTATCTTCTCCAGGCCGCCGCGCTGACGAAGGCGGTCGAAGTCCAGGCGGACATCGAATGGAAGGTCGTGAACGAGGGGGGCACGGGCACGCGGGGCGAAATCGATCTCTATGATGATCCGGATTGGGCGAAGCCCTACGATGTCATCGTTCACAACGAGTGCTTCGCCGATACCGACAGCGAGGAATACGTGAAGAAGATCACCGCCGGGCACAAGGCCGGCAAACCGGCCGTCGTCATCCATTGCGCGATGCATACCTATCGTGCGGCGAAGTTCGACGACTGGCGGGAATTGCTCGGTGTGACGAGCATGCACCACGAGCACCAGAGCAAGTATCCGGTGAAAGTCGTGGCCGCCGATCACCCGGTCATGAAGGGCTTCCCCAAGGACTGGGTTACCCCGATGGACGAACTTTACATCATCAAGAAGGTCTGGCCGACTACCAAGGCGCTCGCGACCTCGAAGAGCGAACTATCGGGCGAGGAGCAGCCGGTGATCTGGACGAGCGACTACCATGGCACCCGCGTTTTCGGGACGACCTACGGGCATTCCGACGATACCTTCCGTGATCCGGTTTTCCTCAACACCCTGGCGCGCGGCATCGTCTGGGCGGCAGGTAAATTGCCCGACTAGCGACGCTTTATCGGAGGGCGGCGATCCCGTGAATCCGGCTACACTAACTTTTTCAACGAAACCCACCAAGACTGAATTCCATGAATACATCCCGTCGATCCTTCCTCGCCACCGCCGGCGGTACCGCCGCCTTCACCGCCCTTTCCGCTTCCCGTGTCCGTGGGGCCAACGATACGATCCGCATCGGCTCGATCGGTCTCGGTGGCCGGGGCATGGGCTCGGCGGACTGGTTCTCGAAGATCAAGGGCGTCGAGATCACTCATCTTTGTGATGCCGATTCGTCCACTCTCGACCGGGCGAAGAAGAAGTATCCGAACGCGAAGGCCTCGCAGGATCTGCGGAAGGTGATCGAGGACAAGGACGTCGACGCCGTCATCGTTTCCACCTGTAACCACTGGCATGTCCTCGCTTCCGTTTGGGCCTGCCAGGCGGGGAAGGACGTCTATGTCGAGAAGCCGATCTCGCACAACATCTGGGAGGGACGGAAACTCGTCGAGGCGGCGCGGAAGTACAATCGGATCGTGCAGGGAGGAACCCAGCAGCGGAGCGACGATCTCCAGACCGAGATCAAGGCCTTCCTCGACGAGGGCACGATCGGGAAGATCAAGTACGCGCGTCTGAATCGCTTCGGCATGCGCGGCTCGATCGGGAAACGGGACAAGCCGCTGGTTCCCCCGAAGACGGTGGATTACAACCTCTGGCTCGGGCCGGCCAAGGATGAGCCGATTTACCGGGACAAGTTCCATTACGACTGGCATTGGGACTGGAACGCGGGCAATGGGGAACTCGGCAACTGGGGGCCGCACATCCTCGACGATTGCCGGAACGTCGTCTTCCGCGACCGGGTGAAACTGCCGAAGCGGGTGATTTCGGGTGGCGGGCGCTTTCTCTGGGACGACGCGGGCACCACGCCGAATACCCAGTTCTACTATATTGAGACCGATGAGGTGCCGGTCGTCATGGCGGTGCACAATCTGCCCCGGAAGGCAGGCCAACGCGCGGACGACATTTACATGCGCCGCAAGACGAATGGGTTCCTCGTCATCGAGTGCGAGGGCGGCTACTACACCGGCGGGCGCGGGGGCGGTGCGGCCTATGATGCGGACGGGAAAAAGATCAAGGGCTTCAACGGCGATGGTGGTGGCAAGCACGCGGAGAACTTCATCAAGGCGGTGCGCTCGCGGAATCGTGCCGAGCAAAACGCGGAGATCGAGGAAATCCACTACTCCAGTGCCTGGTGCCATCTTGGCAACATTTCCTACCGCCTCGGTGCCGAGTACGAGCGCGAGAAAGCGGAGGCCGCGATCAAGGGCTTCCAGCCTTGGAACGACATGCTCGGCGACTTCCACGCCCACCTCGACGCGAACGGGATCGATCCCGCCAAGGCCGACATCAAGCTCGGCGCGGCGCTTGACATTGATGCGGAGAAGGAAACGTTCGTCGGCGGAGGTGCGACACCCGAAGCCCTTGCCCTGCTTCGACGCGAGTATCGAGAGGGCTTCGCGGTGCCGGAGAACGTCTAGGCATTCCTGAGCCCAACTCCATCAAAGGAAACGCACTTCTGCTTGTCACCGCGGGGGATTGCGCGTAGTTTCGCGTCCTCAAATGCACCTTTTCGAGCGAATCCGCATTTCCATTGAGTCTATTGCCATCATTCCCGCCTAGTCGCGGTGGAGTGACGGCACCCCTTCCTTACGGCCCGAATTTCCGGGCCGGTTTTCGGTGAATCCCTCGCTCCTCCTGCGGTCGAAGCTGCCTTGTTTCACCCAACCATCCACCGCCTCCGCGTTTTTCCATGAACGAGTCCGAATCCAACGGCCCCCTTAGGGTCGCCATCTATGACACCACCCTGCGTGATGGCACGCAGGGCGAAGGCGTATCTTTTTCTTCGTTGGACAAGATCCTGATCGCGCAGAAACTCGACGAGTTCGGGGTCGATTACATCGAGGGTGGCTGGCCGGGCTCGAACCCGAAGGATGTCTCGTTCTTCGAGGAAGCACGGAAGCGGACGTGGAAGAACGCGAAGATCGCCGCCTTCGGCAGTACGCGCCGGGCCGACCGCCCTGTGGAGGAGGACCCGCAGGTGCGCACGCTCCTGGAGGCGGAGACGCCGGTGGTGACGATCTTCGGGAAAAGCTGGAAGCTGCATGTCGAGCAGGTGCTGCGGACGACGCCCGAGGAGAATCGCAACATGATCCGCGATACCGTGCGCTACCTGAAGGAGCACGGGCGCGAGGTCGTTTACGATGCGGAGCACTTCTTCGACGGCTACAAGGACGACGCCGGCCATGCCTTGGCGACGCTGGTCGCGGCCAAGGAAGGCGGCGCGGACATTGTCGTCCTCTGCGACACCAACGGGGGCACGATGCCGCACGAGGTCGAGGCCATCACCGACCATGTCTGCCGCGAGCTCGCGATGCCGGTGGGCATCCACACCCACGACGATACCGGCGTCGGGGTCGCCAACGCGCTGGCGGCGGTGCGCGCGGGGGCAAGTCATGTCCAGGGGACGGTGAACGGCTACGGCGAGCGCACCGGCAATTGCAACATGATCACGGCGATCCCGAACCTCGCCCTCAAGATGGGGCACACCGTCGGGGTCGACGTCTCCCGTCTGACCTGGATCTCGCACTTCGTCGATGACATGGCGAACAACGCGCATAACGAGCGCGCTCCCTATGTCGGCCGCACCGCGTTTTCCCACAAGGGGGGGATGCATGTGAACGCGGTGCAGAAGCTTTCGAGCACTTACGAGCACATCACCCCGGAATCGGTTGGAAACCGCCAGCACATTCTCGTGTCCGAGTTATCCGGTCGGAGTAATGTCCTCATGAAGGCCGAGGAACTTGGTATCCCGATCGACATGGACGGCGCGGCCGCGCTGGGAATCGTCGAGGACTTGAAGAAACTCGAAAAGGAAGGCTATGAGTTCGAGGCCGCCGAGGCTTCCTTCGAGTTACTCGTGCGGCGGTCGCTCGGCAAGTACGAGCAACTCTTCGACCTCGTCGAATACCACTGCACGACCCGTCGCAGCGGGAAGCGGGAGAACGAGACCTGCGAGGCCACGGTGAAACTCGAGGTCAAGGGCGAGGCGGAATACACGGTGGCTGAGGGCGATGGCCCGGTGAACGCCCTCGACGGCGCGCTGCGCAAGGCCCTCCGGCCGTTCTATTCCAACATCGACGCGGTCACGCTTCAGGACTACAAGGTGCGGATCATCGACAGCCACACCGGAACGGCCGCCAAGACCCGCGTCCTCATCACCTCGACCGACGGACACGAGACCTGGTCGACGGTGGGAGTCTCCTATAACATCATCAATGCCTCGTGGGAGGCGCTGGTCGATAGCTTCGCGTATTACCTGACAAGGAATCCTGCGGAGGGGAAATAACAGGGGCAGGGGAATCAGGGTGCAAGGCTGTTGCCCGGTCCCGAACAATCCGCGAAGGGTCATCTCTCCGGCACCATCGAAACGGTCGACGGAAATCTTGAAGGCTTTGCCTCGCTCCCGGGGGCGGTGAAGCGAAGGAACGCGGCCCTGAGCGGGCGTCCTTCGGAGGATCTCCAATCCCGGATTTATTCCGTGGACGGGGCTGTTGGCTTCGCGAGGTTGGTGCCTGGGGGAGAGCGACCGGGCTATTCCGGCCACGGCACCGCTTCGCCTGTCGATTTCAGAACCGGCATCGTGGCATCGACCGAGCGGAGGTAGATAGCGAGTTCCTTGGCGAGGCGCGCGCGGATTGAGGGCTCGCGTGCGGCGAGGTTGAGCTGCTCCCCAAGGTCGTCGGCAAGGTTGAAAAGTTCGTAGCGTTCGGCGCGGGCGGGGTCGTGGTAATAGATCAGTTTCCAATCGCCGCGACGGATGGTGCTTGACGCGCCGATTCCCGGACCGGAAGGCCCCCAGTTGTTGGGGAAGTGCCAGAACAGCGCCCGTTCGGGGGACGCTGCCGATTTGCCGGCCAATAACGTTCGGAAGCTCACCCCGTCGATCTTGCCGCCAAGTTGTTCGGCCTCCTCGAGGCCGGCGATCTCAAGGAGGGTCGGGAAAAAGTCCTCGATGATTACCGGCTGCGAACAGACGCTCCCCGGCTTGGTCACGCCCGGCCAACAGGCGATCATCGGCACGCGCACGCCGCCCTCGTGGGCGGAGCCCTTGCCACTGGACAGGGGTTTGTTGTGGGTGTTCGGCTCCCCGCCGCGCCCGTGGGCGCTGAGCCCGCCGTTGTCGCTCATGAACAGGATCACCGTCTCGTCCGTGAGGCCGTGCCGCTCGATGTTGGCCAGGATGTCGCCGAGGCTCTTGTCCATTCCTTCGACCAGGGCCGCGTACATCGCCTCGGTCTTGTCGAGTCCGGCGGCGAGGTAGGGCTCGATGAAGCGCGCGTCCGCCGCGAAGGGGACGTGCACCGCGTAGTGCGCCATGTAGAGATAGAACGGCTTGTCGTCCGCGACGGCCTCATCGACCGCGCGGTTGGCTTCGAGGGTGAGCGCCTCGGTCAGGAAGATGTCCTCGCCGTGATAGCGCTCGAGACCCGGCACGTCCCAGACGCGGCTGGCCTTGCGCCATGCCGCGGAGAAATCCTGGGTGCCGAGGTAGCTGCCCGGCCCGCCGGCGGCGTGGCCGCCGATGTTCACGTCGAACCCGAGTTGCAGCGGGTCGGCTCCCGGCGTCGCGACGGCGCCGAAGTGGGCTTTGCCGACGTGGATCGTGCGGTAGCCGGCCTCGCGGAGAAACATCGGCAGGGTCTTCGCATTTACGGTGCGCTCGATGTCCCCAACCGGGCTGAGTCCGTTCACGTTCCAGCCCGGGAAGGCCAGTCGCGGGTGCGCGGCATCGTTTGACGCGTCCTTTTGCAATGTCCAGTTGGTCACCCGGTGCCGCGCCGCGTTGAGGCCGGTCATCAACGACACCCGCGTCGGCGAGCAGACCGAGCAGGCATACGCCTGGGTGAATTTCATCCCGCGCGCCGCGAGCGCCTCCATGTTCGGCGTGCGGTAGCGTTTGTTGAAGGGGGTTGTTTCCCCGGCGAAGGGCACCGCCGTGTCCTGCCACCCCATGTCGTCCACGAGAAAGAGCACGATGTTGGGATGGGCACCGGCGGCCTCGATCATGCCGGACGCGATGGCCAGCGCGATGGTTAGGATGGCACGGATGAGGCTCTGCACGGATGGACGGGGGAGATGCGGAGAGATACCGGGAGGTCTGCGTTGTTAGAGGTTCGGCCCGCTCGAGAACCTAAGGATTCCGGTGGACGCGGAAAAAGAGTTGCGGACTGCGCGGCCCCGGATTGGCGGTCGGGTTGGGGAACGGGGATTGGCCTTCCGCCGGAAAAACTGTCAGGTCGCCCTGGGATGCGATGGAATCGGAAATGTCGCTGTCGAACGCGCCCATGTCTGTCGAGTAGAACAGCCCGTAGCTTGCCCCGGGCGTGGAGGTCCAGGTGATGCGGAAGGTATCGGCCTGCGGATCGTAGTCGATCATGGTGATCTCGAACGGCGTGGTATCGATACCGGGAAGGACGTCGGCTGCCGTGTCGCCGAACACGATGTTGTCATATTGGGTTTTCCCCGCATTGCCGGCGATCTGGGGGTTGTGAATGCCGAAACCGCGGTTGGTGGCGTCGAAAATGTCGACGGTTCCCGAACCCGTCGGGTTCAGTCCGGCAGCCACGTCAGAGAAAGAGGTAGGATTATACCAGATTTTCACGGTTTCATCGCCTGCCCGGTCAAGGCCGGACATTTCGACACGGAACACGACCAGCGTCGTCCCGGTCGGAGACGGAGAGATGTCGATGTTGGGGACGGCAACGCCGTTGGTGTCGAACAGTCTCACACGCTGGCCGGCGGTATCGCTGTGGAAGCTGATTCTGCCGCCTCCGACGACGGTCGAGAAGTTGATGTAGTCGTTCGGAGCTTCCGGTGCCCACAGAAAGCGCCCGTAGAAGACGGTCGGGGCATTCGAGCCGACTTGGCCGCCGCCTGTGTCAACCATCGTGAGGCTGCCGGTGTTGCCATTGCCGTAGCCGTTTCCGCTGCCGTCGGCCTCGATCCTGATGACGCCGTTGTCATAACTGAGATCAACGTCGCCGGTAGTGCGTCCAGTATCTGTGAAAAACACGCCGGCGTGGATCGGGGCGGCAAGGGCCAGCAGGCCTGCGGAAAGGATGTGGGTCTTCATGGGTGCTTTGAATTCAGGTTGTTGGTGCGGAGTCACGTCGGAATCAGCGCTGGCTCGCGCGGAGGCGGGAGAAAATCTGTCCGATGACGGTGGATGTCTTCAGGCGGTAGCGGGTGCGCACGATCGCGCCGTTCTGATCATCCGCGATCCGCTCGAAGTAAGAGTCGAGCGGAAGCCAGGCAGAAAGATCGGTCGAACACTCGGCCCCGAACAAAACATCGTCCGCTCCGAGTTGGCGGGAGATCCAGAATTCGCCGTCCACGATACGCGGCGGGATGCCGCCGGTGGCGTGATCGACGAGGTCGGGAAGGCCATTGCCGTCAAGGTCGGCATTCGCATCGCCGCTGAAGGCGGGAATCTCGTCGCCAGTGCCGGGGGTGCCGCCAGGTGCGACGCTCGCACGCCAGCTCCCCGGCAAGGCGGGATCAAGGTTCAGAAGAGGCGCAACCCGCACGAGGCTGAAGCCGCCGCCGTCCGGGGACTCCGGCCACGGGTACTTGTCCCCGTAAGTGAAGCTCTCGATCGTATTTCCTTCCGCATCGGTGAGGGCGATGAATTCGCCACCATTGTCGAGCTGGCCCTGGTAGGTGCCCGCGTTGATGACCAGGCGCGCGCCAGGGGGCAGGGTGGCGTTGTCGGCGAAGGGGAATTGGATGCCGCTGGTGAAGGCGGCGCCGGTAAGATCCAAGGGGCCGGCGGAGATGTTCATGACCTCGATGAACTCGCTCGCCTCGCTGGGGCCAGGCGGATTGTAGTAGATCTCGCTCACGACCAGCGAGCCCGCAGTGGCCGGCACGCCGACGATGAAGGTGGCCTCGCTCAGCGCCGACCACTCGGTGCCGCTCAGCACGCGCGCTCTGAGGAGACCCGAATCCGCGAGCATGAAGGGGCCCGTATAGGTTTGCGCGTTTGCCGAATCGATGGGATCACTGCCGTCGGTCGTGAAGCGGATGATGCCGGAAGCGTTCGGGTTGCCGATCTCGAGCGCCGAAGTGAGATGGCCGCCGCGCGGCGCGAGTACCGGGGCGTTGATCGAAGGAAACAGGTTCCGGGCGCGCAGCTGGGCGATGATGACGTCGCGGCGCGCGGGGAAGTAAGTATTGACGAGGAAATCGCTGACCGGTCGGATCGTGTTCTCCACGGTGTAGAGATCGAAGTCGGAACTCTGGTGACCCTGGGCGGTCGGATTCACATCCCGGCGATGATCGCCCCAGCGCGCCGACTCGGCGAACAGCGCCAGATCGAGCACGTCGGCACGCAGCCTCCAGGTCTC
>JAHEDC010000688.1 GCA_024641425.1 Verrucomicrobiales bacterium
ATCCCATGCGGAAAATCGGTCCGCCTGCCCGGAGGCGGAGAGCGGCAGGAGTGCCCAGAGTGTGAGGAAAGTGGCGGCTGTCTGTCGGAACATGATCGGTCTGTCGTTTTGGAATGGAACCCGCGGGAGGCCTCGATGTTTCATTGCGGCCCCGATGCCTTACGAATTCGCGGCACCTTTATAATCGCATCCCGCCCGCCTCCTCGCTAGAATTCTTCCACCCATGGAATTCTTCGTCCTCCTCTTCATTTGCTTCGCGGTTTTCGCTGTTTTCGCGGCTATCCATGGCCACAAAAAGGAGAAGGAACGCCAAGCCGCCCTCGCCGCCTGGGCCTCCCGGCATGGCCTCTATTATCACGCGGACAAGGTGCGCGGCTTCGACGACGAGCACCGGGGCTTCGGTTTCCTCCGCGGCGGCAGCAACCGGTACGCCTACAACATCCTCACGGGGACCAACCGCGACCGCGCCTTGACCGCCTTCGACTACCACTACGAAACGCACTCGACCGACAGCAAGGGCCGACGTCAGACCCATCACCATCATTTCTCCTGCCTCTTCCTCGCACCTGAATTCCCGCTCAAGCCGCTCGCCATCCGCCGCGAGAATTTCCTCGACAGGATCAAGTCAACCTTCGGCTTCCAGGACATCAATTTCGAGTCCTCGGAATTCAGCCGGAAATTTCACGTCTCCGGCGAGGACAAGCGCTGGTGCTACGATGTCATCCACAACCGGATGATGGAGTTTCTTCTCGCCGCCCCCGAGTATTCCCTCGAAACCGATTGCGAGAAACTTGCCGTTCGACGCAAGGGCCGCTTCGAACTTCCCGAACTCGAAAACGCGCTCGCCTTCGCCCACCAGTTCCTCGATAACATACCGAAGCATGTGACTGAAAACTGAAAACTTCCCGCATGGAAATCCTCATCCCCGCCCTCATCATCATCGCCGTCCCGCTGGTCTGGTTCATCGGTAACTACAACGGTATCGTCCGCGTGCGCAATCACTGCCGCGAGGCCTGGTCCGACATCGATACCGAACTCAAGCGCCGTCACGATCTCATCCCGAATCTCGTCGAGACCGTGAAGGGTTACGCCCGGCACGAGCAGGCTACCCTTCAGGCCGTGCTCGAAGCCAGAAGCCGCGCCGAAGCCACGCATGAATCCCCGAAGGCGCAGGCCGCCGAGGAAAACCGGCTCGTCTCCAGCCTCGGCGGGCTCTTCGCCCTCGCTGAATCCTACCCCGACCTCAAGGCCGACCGCCACTTCCTCGAACTCCAGCGCGAGCTCGTAAACACCGAGGACCGCATCCAGGCCTCGCGGCGCTTCTACAACGGCAACGTCCGCGAGCTGAACAACCGCGTCGAGATGTTCCCCTCCAGCCTCGTCGCCTCCATGATGGGCCAGCGCCCCGCCGACTACTTCGAGATCGACGCCCTCTCCGAGCGCTCCGTCCCGCAGGTCAGCACCCCGAATTAACCCATCCCCCATAACCAGAATCACTTCTCCTTCATCGTGAGCGCACCGCCCTCGGTCTCGCCCGCGTCGATGACTTCAAGATACATGTGGCAGACCAGATCGTCCGGCTTTTCCTCGGCGCAGGCCCGGAAGATCTCGGCGGCGGCCGGGACGTCGCCCCTCTCGAAGGCGTCGAGACCGGCGTGGTAGCGGCCGATCCATTCCTCATCCACGCCGTTCGCCTTGCCGCCCCGCACGCCGTAGAGTTCGGCGGCCTCGGTCTTCCCCTTCGTGCGGATGGCCCCGATGCGGCGGAGGCGGAATTGATCGCCCAGGAAATTCGCGACCGATTCCCCGATGACGATGCCTTCGCCGAATTTCTTCGTCAGTCCTTCGAGGCGCGCGGCCTGGTTCACGGGATCGCCGATGACGGTCATCTCCTGCTTCTCCTCCGAGCCCATTTGTCCGAAAATGACCTCGCCGTGGTTCAGGCCAATCCCGATGGCATAGGGGTCGATGCCTTCGGCCGCCCACTTCTCGTTCAGGTCGTGGAGACGCTCCAACATTTCCACGGAGGCGGCCACCGCGTTGCGGGCATCCTGATCCGGGCCCTCGCTCTTGATATTCCCCCATACCGCCATCACCGCATCACCGATGAATTTGTCCACGACCCCCCCGTATTTGAAAACGACCTTGCACATGGCATCAAGGTATTCCTTCAGCTGCTTCACCAACTGCACGGGATCGTCCTTTTCCGAACGCGTGGTGAAGCCGCGGATGTCGGAGAAAAGGATCGTCACCGGCTTCCTCACCCCCGGCAGCGAGTTGTAGTAATCCTCCGGTTGATTCAGAATATGCGCCGCCAATTCCTTTGAAACCTGCCGCTCGAGCGTCCTCCGAAGGCGGGCCTTCTCGACCTGCGCAACCGCGAACTGGTAGACAATGCTGAGGATGCCCGCAAGGAGAAGGGTCAAGACCGGCCGGAACACGGGCAGGAGTTGGTCGAAGCCGAAATAGGCGCCTCGCACGAGGCTCAGGTAACCAAGCCCGAGTATCACGTAAGTGGCGAAGCCGACGAGCGGCCGCCGCATCTGGCATGCCACCAGGAAGGCGAGACAGCCCATGAGGCCCACGCACACGATCTCCATTCCCCTCCCTGAG
>JAHEDC010000234.1 GCA_024641425.1 Verrucomicrobiales bacterium
GGATCGTCGAGGGGGGGCAGGGGTTGAAGGTTTCCCGCGAAGGGGATCAAGCCCGGCTGCGGGCAGGGGATTTCAGCGAAGTTGTCGACCGGATCCTGATCGCTGTCGGGCGGGCGCCCAATATCGAGGGCCTCGGTCTCGAAAGTGCGGGAGTCGAATTCGACGGGAAAGGGGTGAAGGTTGATGACCTCCTCCGGACAACGAATCCGAACATTTTTGCCGCCGGCGACATTTGTTCTCCGTTCCAATTCACCCACGCCGCCGATTTCATGGCCCGTACTGTGCTGCGGAATGCCCTCTTCCGAGGGCGTGCGAGGGCGAGTTCGCTGGTCATTCCCTGGAGCACCTATACCGCCCCCGAAATCGCGCGCGTAGGACTCAATGAGCAGGAGGCAGCGATGAGGCGCGTCGCCATCGATACCTATACGCAACCGATGGCTGGCGTGGACCGGGCCATTCTAGACGGCGAAACGGAGGGCTTTGTCCGCATTCACACGGAGAGGGGCAAGGACAGGATCGTGGGGGCTACTATCGTCTCCGCGCACGCCGGCGACCTTATTGGTGCGGTAAGCCTCGCCATGACAAACGGCATCGGTCTCGGGGGCATCGCGAATGCCATTCATCCGTATCCGACGCAGGCCGAGGCGCTTCGTAAGGTCGGCGACCTTTACAGTCGCACCCGACTCACGCCCTTTATCGCGAAACTCATGGGACGCTGGCTTGCCTGGTCGAGACGCTGACGGGTGGGGGCGGTGCAAAACGGGAGGGCCGGGGGGAGAGAACGAAACCCGCCGGAACCCCGGCAGTGTTCCTGTATCGCAATTGAGAGGACAGCAATATTCCGCGATTCACTTGTGATATCCGGATAGTTTGGTAAGCTGAAATATTCGCGTTTGCCGAAAAATAGTATTTGTGAAGTGCGGGAGTTTCCTTAAGATGTGCGAACGAGACGCAAATCTGATGATTATTGTAAATGATAGGCCCACCGCTAAGCGATTCATTTTTATCGCCTTCGGTGTATTTTTCCTGATTTTCTGGGGAGCGATGATTTTTGTGGTGAGGCCCCGAATTGAGAATCGATTGAAGGCGACGACGGAAGAGAATCTGCCCAAAGTGGCGGAGTTGTCGGACGTGAAGGTCGAATTTCGAGGTCGCGATGGGGTCGTAAGCGGAGTCCTCCCGACAGAAGAGGAGCGGGGGAGAGCGCAGAGTCTCTTGGGGAATCTTCGTGTCGAGGGGGCGCGGAAACTCGAAACGGACTTCCGTCTGCGGGAGTTGCCTCGCGATGCCGCGCTGTTTTCGTTTGTGGTAAAGGGCCGTGAGATTCTGGCCGAAGGATCAGTCGCCACCGTGGCGGAGAAGAAGCTGCTGGTGAACGCTTTGAATTCCGTCGCGAACGGTCGGACGATCATCGATGAACTGCGCGTATCGGATCGGACGGCGAGAGCGGATTGGGCTTCTGCGACGAGCGGGGTGATTCCGGTACTTATCGGTGGGAGCGAAGGCACCGTGTTTCGAATTGGCGGGGGGGGGCTTCACATCGAGGGAGAAGCGCTGAACGAGCATTGTCGGAAGGCCATCGACGAGAGTGTCGCGGGTCTGGTTCGGATCGGGCTGAAGGTTGAAAGCAGCCTGACGGTCGCGGCCCCGCCCGAGGAGCCTCGCTTCCGACTTCACACAGACGGAGAGGTCGTCGTGCTGGAGGGGCTCTTGCCTTCTGGTGATGCGCGGGAAATTGTTGTCAACGGGGCCCAGCGCGGGGCCCCGGCCGGAAAAGTGGAGGATCGGATTACGGTGGGGGAAAAGGTGCTCGCGCCGATTTGGATCGGGGGTCTCGGCGACTTGCTGGCGTCGCTGCTCTCGGAAGCGGAGAACGTGGAGTTCGAAATCAATCCCACGGGCTGTCAGCTTTCAGGTCGGGCGATGGACGCCCTCTCGAAGGACAAACTCGAAGCGATGGCGCGTTCGGTGGTCGGGTCGGCAGGATTGGAAATGAGTTCGGCGATGACCGCCCCTGCGCCGAAGGAATCGGCGACGGTCGCGCTCGCCTTCAGTGAGAACGAACTCAAGATTACCGGCGTGGTTCCTAGTGAGGAGGTCCGTCAGCAAATCCGAACGGCGGTGCGAAGGGGAAGTGGGAATGTGCGCCTGGAAGAGGCGCTTGAGATCGGATTGAATACGGCATCTCCCGCTTGGATCGACGCCCTCGATGTCTTTGTGCCTCATCTTCTGATCAATGCGCGGTCCGGTGAGTTCCGGATCGACCATGAGCTAATATATGTGAACGCACGCGTTCTATCGAACGAACGTCAGGGAGCCATCGACGGTGCTCTCCGGAACTTGGTCAAAGCAAGTGGCCTCGAAATTTCGGAGAGGCAATTCCTTCTTATTGACCCGCCGAGAACGGAAGGGGCGACGGAGGAGAGTGCGGCGGAAAATCCGGAGGGAATGATCGGGGGCGCTTCGTCCGATCCCGCGACCGGCGAAGATCCGGAAATTGCCACGGGAGGCGAGGCGGCTCCGATGGCAGGGCGCCCGGCGAACCTTGTCCCCCCCCGCTTTCTAGCGGAGTTCGCCATTTTCTTCGGGCATGGAACGGCCATGCTGAGCGCGACCGACGAGGTGCGGATCAAGCGGATGGCGGACAGCATCCTCGCAAATCCGGGAACGGAACTTGTGGTGGCCGGATTTTCCGATTCCAGCGGGAATCGGGAATTCAACGAATGGCTGGCAGAGCGTCGCGCCGAAGAGGTCCGCGCGGTGCTGCTGCGTGGAGGAGTTGAAGCCGCGCGCCTTGACCTGCGGGTGTTTGCCGCAGTCGGGCCGAAAGGAGCAGACAAGGACGATCCGCGTTTGAGAGAATTCCGACGGGTTGAGATCCTCGTCGAACGCTCGTCAGGGCAAGGAGTTGGAAGTCTCTCCCCGCAACCGGGGCCGTCGGCCGATGTTCCTGATCCCGATCCCGTGATCGCCGAAGGAACGGCGACGGCGCCCCCCGAAGCCGAGCCAACGGCAGTCGCCGCGCCGATCGCGGACTCAACGGGGCCGGAGAAAATCGAGATCGAAGGAACCGACCTCGCGGGTGAGCTGGTTCCCGATGTGGAGGAAGGCATCTCCGACGAGGTGATGGATACGCTCTTCGCATCCGATGAAAGCGCGCCATTGGACTCAAGCGTGGCTGAAGAGATCGCGGACCTCCCGGATCCCGTGATGGACAGTGATCTCGACGCGAAGGGTGCCCAAGGCGCTGCGGCGGAAGTCCTTGCCAGCGGGCAGGATGCCAATGGGATCGGGGAATCGCCGCCGTCCAATTGCGATCCTGCGGACGCCATCACCCTCGCGGAGTCTGATGGGGGCGCGCCCGAGCCCGAATCGTTTGGCGCGGAGTTTACTCCGGAGGCTCCCGAGATTCCTGTTGAGGGGGAGGTCCCTGTGACAGAAGGGGCGGCATCCGTGTCCGAGGAAGCGGCCCCTTCCGAAACCGCTTCCGAGCCGCTGATGGTGGGAGAGGTTTCCGGCACCATCTATTTCGCGCACGGAACGGCCATGTTAACTTCCGAAGACCGAAAGGAACTCCGCAAGATCGCCTCCCGGCTCAAGGGAAAGGGAACGGCGAAATTCCTCGTCGCGGGCTTTGCGGACCGAACCGGGGATCCCGACTTCAATCAATGGTTGAGCGAGGAGCGTGCGAAGAGCGTGCGCGAGGTTCTTTCCGAAGGAGGTATTCGGTCCAGCCGCGTGAATATCAAGGTCTTCGGTGCTTCCGCCGCTCAAGGCGATCCCGAAAGCGAGGATGCCCAGCGCATGAACCGCCGCGTGGAGGTGCGGGTTCTGCCTTGAAGCGAACCGCCCCGCTATCGATAACCCGTTTCCTGCAATCACTTTCCATCCCACAACCCACTCCCTGCCATGTCTGTCTATCTTTTGGAATCCTTTCTTATTCTTCTCGCCGCCGCCGTCGTGTTCTTCCTGCTTGGCACGTCCCTGGGTTGGGTTCTCTGGGGACGCTTCAAGAAGATGCTCGGCGAGTGGCGGAGCAACAGCGAGCGACTCAACAAGCGAATCGCGAACCTCGAGGAGGAAACCGATCGCAGCCATCTTTCCCGGCACGAACTCGAAACCGAGAAAGCGGAAATCCTTGAAGTCTTCGCGCGCCGAAACCGCGAATCCCATGAGGTTGAACTCCAGCTTGAAAACGCCCTCGCCAGCCTCAAGGAGCGTGATGCGGAAGTCGCGAGCAACAAGGAGGAGATCAGTACCCTTGACGAGGAGATCCGGCTTCTGAAGATTGACGTCAAGGGCCTGATGGAGGCGCTTGCCAAACGGGATGCCCTTGTGGAGGCTCTGAATGACCGTATCGAATCCGTCCAGCGGGATCGGGACGACCGGGTTAGTATTCTCAAGGCCAAGATCATCGCGGCGGAACAGGAACGCGACGAAAGGAAGAACGAAGTGACGGCCCTTGCGAAACGTCTCGCCGCAGCCGGTAAGCTCAGTTCCGAGGAAGCCTCGCTGACCTCGCGTCGTCGCGGATCCTCGCCTCGGGGAACAAAACCCACGTCCGGAAAAGCCGCTGCTTCGAGCGCGGAAGAGACGGAGGAACTGGTGGCGAGGAATTCACGTTCCCGCCGCGCCGCCAAGCGTGATCCCGGGGCACCCGTGGCAAAGGGCGCTTCTCAGCTGGATCTTGGCTTGAAGGCTTAAAGGTTCAATCGCAGGAAGAGGCCTTTACCCGATCGCCTCGGCGAGTTTCACGAGGTAGTCGGGAACCGCTTCCCATGGCTTTGCGGCCTCATATTCGAGGGCGACCCAGCCCTGGTAATTCGCTTCGCGCAAAATGGTGGCGATGCGGTTCAGGTCGGTGGGTTCAGGCTTTTGGCCGGGACGAGAAATCTCAATCTTCACCTGGACATTCACCGCGTAGGGGGCGCAGGCGGCAAGGCTGGCGTAAGGATCGGTGGTATGGAAGTTCCCTGTATCGAGGTTCACCCCGAACCAAGGGCTCTTCACCGCCGCAACGATCTCCAGCAGGCCTTCCGGCTGCGCCACGATTCCCCCGTGGTTCTCAAGCCCGAGCATGATCCCCCGCGTGCCCGCGTAGTCGCAGCATTCCTCCAGGGCGGCGACGCAGAGCTTGCGGGCTTCGGCGGGGTCATACTTTCCGGCATCGCCTGCGAAGACACGAATGTGCGGGGCCCCGAGGACGGTGGCCCTGTCGATCCAGCCCTTTAGGTCGGCGATCTGCTTTGAACGGGCGTCGCCCGCCGGCAGCGCGAAGTTGTTCCCGACCGCCGTCCCGCTGACCGGCATTCCGCGAAGGAATGCGTGGCGACGGAGCTTCAGGAAATAGGCGTCGTCCGCATCCTTCGGGAAGAAATAGCTCGTCAGCTCCGTCCCCTCGCAGCCACGCGCGGCGCAATAGTCCACGAAGTCGAACATATCGAGCGCCTTCTCCCCCGCGTAGGGCTTGCCCGTGCGGTTATCCTTGAAGAACTCGCGGAACGAATAGGCCGCCAAGCTCAGGCGGAGCTTGGGCGCGCCTTTTCGGATGATCGGTTCGATGCCGGGAGCGGAATGGGCGGCGAAGGGAGAAAGGAGCGCGCCTGTGGCGAGCACGGCGGATTCACGGAGGAGGGAGCGGCGGGTTTTCATGGTAATGCCTTCATTCTACCTGAGGGTGGGGAAGATGGGAATGCTTTTCGTGAACGCCTACCCCGGGGCAATCCGCTTTCAATGTTCCATCGGGTGGCTCTGAACGTCCCCATATCCTCAAGGAGTCTCGCAACGGAAGAGCGCGATCTCGCCGAAGATTTTTTCCTGTTCGACCCGGAATTCCTTCAGTCGAATCAATTCGAGCATCGCGACGAACGTCACAACCACCTCTGTTTTCGTCGAGGCGCTCTCGAAAAGTGTCGAGAAACCCACCCGCTGGCCCGGGTGGATATGTCCTAGGAGATAGTCCATTTTGCCGCTAACCGTGAACGAGTCGTCGTAAATCTCCCGGAGATCCTCGGGTTTTTCCTCGAAACGCTTGAGGACATTCTGGAAGGCTCGGATGAGGTCGAAGATGCCGACATTCGGGAGAGGCGTTTCTTCCTGCGACTCGTCGGGGAGGTCGGGTGAGGAAGCGAACATTTCCTCCTGCACGAATTCCCGGCGCTGGAGGAATCCGGCGGCATCCTTGAATTTCTTGTATTCGATGAGTTGCCGGATGAGTTCCCAGCGGGGATCCTCTTCATCGCTTTCCTCCTCCGGAGGCTGTTGATACTTCGGGAGGAGGGTACGGCTCTTGATATACATCAGGTTCGCCGCCATGACGATGAACTCGCTGGCGAGATCAATGTTGAGCATCTTGAAGGTCTCGATGTAGGCGAGGTATTGCTTCGTGATGCGCGCAATCGAAATATCATAGATATCGACCTCGTCCCTCTTGATGAGGTAGAGGAGAAGATCGAGCGGCCCCTCGAAGATATCGAGGGAGACTTTGTATTCCGTGGTTTCCACGCCGCCAAATAAGCCACAGCTCCCCGCCTTGCCAGTAAAAAAGGCAATCGCTTGATCGGCGGGGAAAATCGGATGCGATTCTTGCGGAATTTTCCCGTGCCGAAAAGACAAACCCGATTCGCGGTGGCGCTGTTTTATTGGATGGGAACTGGCTTCAGCTATCCCGCGACGAGCCCTTCCATGCCACAACCACCCCAAAATCTCAAATTCCAAGCCAATGAAGACAATGAAAGTGCAAATCACAGCGGTGGCGCTCGCGGTTGCGGGTGCGGCAACCCTTACGCCTCTGCTTTCAATCGGAAAGGACAAATCGGCGGGGAGCCTGCTCAGCGAGAAGGTCCGAATCGATTCCAAGCCGGTTGCCCGTGAAGGCGGCATGGCCAAAAGTTACGCCGATGTCGTCGACAGGGTGGCACCCTCGGTGGTGAGCATTTCCACCTCGAAAATGATCCGCCAGCGGATCTACGGAAATATTCCCGACGAGTTGCTTCCCTACTACGGGATCCCACGAGGAGGCAATCGCACTCAGTCGACCCAGACCGGCCTCGGTTCCGGTGTTGTCATTACCTCCGATGGCTACATCCTCACCAACAACCATGTCATACAGGGCGCGGACGAGGTGAAGGTCACGCTGGACAGCAGCCACAAGGAATACGTCGCCGAGGTCATCGGAACCGACCCGGAGTCGGACGTCGCCGTGGTCAAGATCGACGCGAAAGACTTGCCGGCCATCACCGTGGCGGATAGCTCGACGGCGCGGGTCGGCGATGTCGTCCTGGCTTTCGGGAATCCCTTTGGCCTGCGCCAGACGGTCTCGATGGGAATTGTCAGCGGTCTTGGTCGCAGCGACATCGGCATCGCGAATTATGCGGATTTTATCCAGACCGACGCCTCGATCAACCCGGGTAATTCCGGCGGTGCGCTCGTGGATGCGGATGGTCGCTTGTTGGGTATCAATACGGCGATCTTCTCCCAGACCGGCGGAAGTGTCGGCATCGGATTCGCCATCCCGGTGAACATGGCGCTTGATGCCGCCGATGATCTCATGCATGGCGGAGCGGTGAAGCGCGGGTTTCTTGGAATCAACATGATTTCGATGAATGCGGATCTCGCCCGCGAATTGAAGGCGGGTGTTCAGGATGGCGCCGTTGTCGCGGAAGTGGTGCCGAACACACCCGCGGACCGAGCTGGTCTGCGAATGAAAGACGTCATCGTCGAAGCGGACGGAGAACCCGTGAACGACGTCTCCAAACTGCGCCTCGGCATCAGCAAGAAGGATCCGGGAACGGCGGTCAAGTTCAAGGTCGTGCGTGATGGCCGAGAGAGGGTCATTACTGCGGTCCTCTCCGAACGGAGCGAGCCCTACCGCGAATACGGCCAAGGCGAAGACGTTGTGGCCGCTCCCGCCGAGGAGACGGTATCGGAGAAGACCGAACTTGTAAGTGGCGTGCATGTCGAGGACCTCACGGCGGAACTCCGCGCGCAACTTCGGGTTGATTCACGGGTCGATGGGGTCGTGGTGACGGGCGTTGATGGCGATGCTCCCAGAATGAATGCCCGTCTCGCGCCGGGCGACATCGTTCTTGAGATTGACCGACAGCCGGTGACCTCGGTGAAGGATTTGCACCAGCATTCCGCCAGCGGCCGACTCCTCGTGAGAGTGCTGGGTGCCGACGGCGACACTCGTCTCTACGTGCTTCAGAAATAGGTAAAGACGCTCTTGATTCCCCTTCCCCTGCGCGGGATTCTCGTCGAGAACGCGCCCTCCGGATTCCATCCGGAGGGCGCGTTCGTTTTTCCGTCGATTCGCGTCCATTGAAAGACAGTGACGTAAAAACGCAGAAACAATACGGAATCAAATATTCACGGATGGACAGGCCTCTCCTAGGGTAGGCGTCAGTGATCGGAACATTTCCCGATCTAATTTCTGCCGAATACCCCCTATGAATTTCAGGAATCCCTCGCTTTCCCGATGCCTGCTCGCTCTCGTTCCCGCTTTGATGGGCTTGCCGAATCAGAGGTCCCGAGCGGCAATCATCGCCACGGATGACTTCGAGACCTACACCCAGAGCCTCGCCCTGAGCGATGCCTCGCAACCCGCCGGGGGCAGCGGTTTCGCCGGCACCTGGAGTGCGCCCGGGGCAGGCCTGACCGCCACCGTGGTTGCCGGCACGATGGCCGCCGCCGGGGTGAACGGTGGCGTGAATGCGGTGGAGACGGCGGGGATTACGAACGTCCCAGTGGGAGCCCGCGCCTTCGTCAATCCGCTGCCCGATACCTTCTACGTGGCGGCGCTCGTCCGTGAGAATGCCGGGGTCTGGGGAGTGAGCAACACGCTTTCCTTCTACCTGAGCAATAGCCCGACCAATCTCGGGGCCGCCACTCCCGGAGCCGCTGGAAATACCGTGCTCACCTTCGGGATCCGCAACAGTGGCGGAGCGACCGATTTCAGCAATCCCAATTACGCCGGTACGGGCAGTGGAGGCGGAGGTCACTTTATGATCCGTCTCGGCACCGGAAGCCCCCCGAACGCGGCCGCCGTTATCCCGGCTTCCAGCGTGGGCACGGTCACGACGGGAACGGACTATTATCTCGTCGCTCGCTACAGCAAAAGCGCCTCCGGCACCTATGACACGGTGGATCTCTGGCTGAATCCCTCGTCGGACACTCCGACCACACCCGAGGCCACCATGACCGTCGCCACTCCGGGCTTCGGTCTCACCAACATCACCCATATCATCGCGCGGGCGGCGGCCCTGCAGGCCGACGATAGACCCTGGTTCGATCGGCTGACGGTGGCCACGGAATGGAGTGATGTAGTCCCGCCGGTGACTCCTCCCGCGCCGCCTGTGATCACATCGGCAACGCGGAATCCCCAGACGGGCGACTTCTCGATTTCCTGGACTTCCCTTCCCGGTCGAGCCTACAGAATCGAGGCAAGCGATACCCTTGTCCCCGAGTGGGGCGATTTGGAAGACTATTTTGTCGCAGATTCGGAACTGAGTTCCATCGTCGACAGCTTCGCGAAGGATTCTCCAAATCGATTCTACCGCGTTCGTCTCCTCCCGCCGACGCCGTGACAATGTCATGACCA
>JAHEDC010000235.1 GCA_024641425.1 Verrucomicrobiales bacterium
TCGGAGGAGGGCGGGGACATGGACGAGATGGACGAGATCGCCGACCTCATCGCCGCCGTCCACCTCATCCATTGGGAACCGAAGGATGCCGAGCGCCTGAAAAGCGCGCACGCCCGCCTTCTCACCGTCATCGCCCAGGGACGCCTCACCTGGGAGGCGATCAATGCCGAAATGGACGACGACCACGAGTGGATCCCCAGCGCCCGGCAAACCTCCGTCACCGGCGCGCCCGTCAGTCCCGCCATGATCGAGGCCTGGTCCGGCGTTCTCGACGAAACGGAAGCCGTGCTCGAAGGCCGCCTCCTCGCCCCCCACTGGCGGCTCCCCGCCGACCGCGGCATCAACGTCCGCCGCGCCTTTCTCGAGCCCCGACGCTTCGACCTCATCATGTGGATCCACGGGCGCGACGCCCTCCCTTATTCGGAAGAAGGAAAAATCTCCAGCTCGGACACCTGGCGCCAGCTCACCCGGGTCTACAACGGCGACTTCCTCACCTACGCGTTCTGGTTCAACTGAAACCGAGGCAACGTCACATCCTCTCGGTTACCCGGATGCCCAGCAGATCCAGTCCCTGCCGCAGCACCCTCGACGTCGCCTCGCACAGCGCGAGGCGCGTCCGGCGGGTCACCCCTTCCGAGCGGAGCACCGGACAGGCTTCGAAGAACGAATGGAACGTCGTCGCAAGCTCGTAGAGGTAATTGGTGAGGATGTTCGGCTTGTGGTCGTTGAGGATGTCAGGCACGACCTCGCCGAACTGGCAGAGCTTCGCCACCATCGTCCGCTCCGCCGGTTCCGCGATGACGAAAACCTCGTCGTCCGCGAAGACGACCGCGTCCTCCAACTTGCGGAAAATCGAGCGCGTGCGGACATACGCGTACTGGAGATAGGGAGCGGTGTTCCCCTGGAGGGCGAGCATTTTCTCCCAGCTGAAGACGTAGTCGGTCATCCGGTGCTGCGAAAGTTCCGCGTACTTCACCGCCCCGATGCCGACCACTTCGGCGATGGCCACCTTCTCCGAGGCCTCCAGCGTCGGATTCTTCTCCTCGAGGACGGCCCGCGCGCGCTCGACCGCTTCGGTGAGGACGTCGGCAAGCTGGACGTTCTCGCCCGAGCGCGTCTTCATGAGTTTCCGATCCTCCCCGAGGATGCTCCCGTGCGGGATATGCGTCATCGCCGCCTCGATCCCCCGCATCCGCGAGACCGCGAAGATCTGCCGGAAGTGCAATTGCTGCGGCGCCCCCACGACATACCAGATCTCGTCGGCCTTCCATTCCGAAAGCCGGAAATCGATGGTGGCCAGATCGCTCGTGGAATAGAGGAATCCGCCGTCGGCCTTGCGCACGATGCACGGATTCGCGCCCCATTCGCCATCGCGCTGGCTCAGGAAGGGATCCTCCTCCGGCGGCACCGAACCATCGCTGAAGACGCAGACCGCCCCCTCGCTCTCCCGCGCGATCCCCTTTTCGATCAAATCGTCGACCAGAGGAGCGAGGCGGGCGTTGTAGAAACTCTCGCCGTTGAAATGGTCGAAGCGCACGTCGAGCCGCGCGTACATCCCCCCAAGCCCCGCCAGCGAGAGATCGACCGCCCGCTTCCAGATGGCGAGGTTCTCCGCGTCTCCGGCCTGGAGTTTCACCAACTCGTCCTTGCACGCCTCCATCACCGCGGCGTCGGCCTTGGCCCGCGCGTTCACCGACTTGTAAACACGAAGCAACTCGTGAATCGGATCCGCCTCCAGCGCCGTCGCATCAAGCTCCGACTTCCATCCGTGGATGATCATCCCGAACTGCGTCCCCCAGTCCCCGATATGGTTGTCCGTGATGACGCGATGCCCGAGAAAGCGCGCGACCCGCGCGAGCGAGTCCCCGATGATCGTGCTCCGGATATGGCCGACATGCATCGGCTTCGCCACGTTCGGCGCGCTGAAGTCGATCACGATCGTCTTCGGCTCCGCCACCGCCGGGACGCCGAGCCGCGGGTCCGCCAGCAGCGCGGCCAAGCGCGCCGCGTAGGCCTCGCCGGTGACGCGGAAATTGAGGAAGCCCGGCCCGGCGATCTCCGGCGGCTCGCACAGCCCGGCCACCTCGACCGACCCCACAAGCGCCGCCGCCAGCTCACGCGGGTTCCGCTTCATCACCTTGGCCAGCACCATGGCGGTATTGCTCTGGTAGTCGCCGAAACGCGCGTCCGCCGTCGGCGTCACCTGCGGATCGAATTCCTCGGGAGCCCCGAGCGCGGCCACGGCGGCGCGCAAGGCTTCACGGATCCGCTCCGGGATCAGCCCGGGCGCTGGCGTCTTTTCTTCACTCATGGGGGATCAGGTTACCACTCACTCAGGCCGAACGCGCGGGGCGTTTCGCGAGAATGGCGAGGATCTCATCCGCCGACCCCGCCTCCGCCAGATGATCGCGGACATTGCGATTGGTAAAATGCCGCGCGATGGCGGCGAGGGTTTTTAAATGGAGCTGGTATTTCTTCTTCGGGACAATGAAGAGAATGACGAAATGCACCGGCGCGTTGTCGAGGGCCTCGAAGTCGATCCCCTCTTGGGAGCGCCCGAATCCGACCACCACGTCCTCCACGAGATCGGAAAAGGCATGCGGAATGGCCACTCCGGAACCGATACCGGTGCTGATTTTCCCCTCCCGTTCACGGAGTGCCTCCAACACCGATGGCTTCTGGCTCGCCGTGAGATAGCCAAGCGAATGGAGGTGTTCGACAATTTCGGTGATCGCCTCCCAGTGGGTGGTCGACGTCATGGCGGGCATTACCTGGTCGCGATTCAGCAGACTGGCTAAATTCATTGAACGTAAATATCTTGGGACGCGGGGGTAAAGTCGAGACCGATAGTAGCGGACGCATTCCAATTGGCAAGCGCGGATATGCGCATCCCCAACGGGGGAATTCGCGGGATCACCCCCGATTCACCGTCAACATCCGCGCAATCCCTGACAATTCACGCAGGGCACACCCAATCCCCCTCTCTAATTTGAGGGGGCCGAGGAATCGCTCCAACGGAATTCCCGGCATCGTCCACAATTCCCGAATGGCCATGAAACCTTACCTGAACCTACTCGTCGGCATCGATTTTTCCGAACATTCCCGGAATGCCGCGAAAGAAGCCTGTCACATCGCGGGAACCCAGGGAGCCACCCTTCATGTCGCCCACATCCTTCCCGTGAATATCGCGGAGGGGCACGATGCCCTCTCGCAGGCATCCCGCGATCTCACCACCAACCTTTGCGGGGATAGCCTTAAGAGCTTTATCGAAGAGGTGTGTCCCGAGAACGGGCGATGCCGAATCCACTACCATGTGTGTGTCGGTCATCCCTTTTTCGGACTCCGCGATCTTGTGATCCAACACCAGATTGACCTCATCGTCCTCGGCTCGCGGGGCATGAGCAGCGAGGATCACCAGACAGGAATGGTCGCCAGCAAGAGTGCCAGGAAAATGCCCGTCCCTGTCCTCCTCGTCCGGGGATCTCAGGATCACCCTTTCCGTAGAATTGTCTCCTGCGTCGATTTCTCAGGCGCTTCCAGCGAAGCGATGGACCAGGCTGCCGCCATCGCGGCCCAGGACGGTTCCCTCCTCGAGGTGCTCCACGTCCATTATCCCCCTTGGCTGCTCCCGACCCATGTGCTCTATGATCTTCAGACAGCCGAGAGCATGGAGTTCCGCGAGGAATACGTTTGTGGACTCCAAGGACAACTCGATGCCTTCGCCGGGCACCTCAAGGGGCGCTTCCCGGGACTCCGGGTCACCACCTCGCTCGTCGAGCACATGAACGCCGCCTATGGAATCATGACCCACCTTCGTGAATCCGAAGCCGATCTCGCGGTGATCGGGTCCCGGGGGCATACCCCCATGCGGGACTTCTTTCTGGGCACCACAGCGGAACGCATCGTTCATCAAAGCCACTGTTCGGTGCTCACTGTTCGACCCCTTGCGCCAGCACGGGGATCCACTCCTCGGGTTCAAGAGAAAGCTACGGATTGACGCGAAGCATCACTTCATTGCGCCGGAGGAAGGCCGGAGTCCACGGGGGATCGAAAAACCCGAAGACAGGTCCGTCGATCGAAGCGTAGCCCTCCCGCCCCATCCACTCCCGTAATTCCCCGAGGGCGCGCCCTTCAGACGCGTCATTCCGTCCACCGCTGAAACGATAGGCAGCGAAACGCCCGGCTTTGGATTCACGGATCCGCACTGCGGGGTCGGTGGGATTCGGCACCCCACCGCCTTCCATCTCGGAGGGCATGACGAACGCCATCGTCTTTTTCTGATCGTCATCTGACATGAACACGGGAGTCGTCATCGCGATTTTGGACTTTGTCGTATTGCCTCCCGAAATGAAACGAAAGAGACGCCCGAAGCTCCCATTGTCATCGTCACCGGCGTTCCCCATCCCGGTTTCCGCCAGAACCAGCGCCGGATACTCTCGTACTTCGAATTTTCCCTCGGCACGCACGACTTTGTAGGGAGCCGTAGCGTAGCCCGCCCGTGTCGCTCCGCAGCCGATGACGAAGAAAAGGCAGAGGGGACTCAGGAAAAAGAGGAATTTAAGAGGCGCTTTCATACGGGGGATTTAATCGATGCTTTCCAAAGGATAAAAGAACCTTTTTACGGCGACCAAACTGATTCGGATTCCTGTAACCCGATCCGCTCGCATTTCGTCTCTTGGGGAAGATGCATGTGCTGACGCGGTCGCTCCGTGGTTCACCCCCATAAAACCAATGACAGAAGGACTAACAAGATGAAAAACACATTCTTTGGACATTCGCTCGCATGCGCTCTGCTCGCTGCGATACCCGCAATCGCCGCAGCCCAGGATCGCCCCGCGGCGGTTGTACGGCCAGCGGCGGTTCGCCCCGTCGATCCCATCCCGGATCCTCGCCCCGAACCCGATGCGGATCTTCGTTCCCGATTCGCCGGACGCTACGTGTTCTCCGTTGTCGACACCCACGCGCCTGCTGGAGCCTATACGGCAGGAGTGGCCCGCATGAAGGTGTCGCGCGACGGACTCTTCGTCATGACAGTGCACAATCCCTCCGTAGGGAGCAGCGTCACCCTGACCGGCGAAGTGACTCGTCGGGGACATCTCGTCTTCGTGCCTCCGCTCGGCGAGAATGTACGGGCGGCAATCAAGATCCTCGCTCGCGGGCGGATCGTCACCGGACTCTATGGGCGCTACAAGATCGCTCTCGGCCCGATCATCGATCCTGCTCCGGGCCCAGATCCCCTGCCCCTCGATCCCGTCGATCTTGGCGATGATCGTGGAAATGCCGCCGATCTCGTCGTCGATGTCGATCCGATCACCCATGTTCCTGTGGTAGCGAAGTCCGGCGTCGTGATGGGCTTCCGCACCGCGGTCGACTAATCCCGGCCATTTCACATCACGGGCGTTCAACGCAAACGCGCCTTCCATGCTTCTCCCTTCAAGGGGAATCCCCAGCCGGAAGGGTCGATGGCTTCGTCATACCGCTGCCCCGACCCTTCCGGCACCCCCAAATTGATCCCACTCCCAGCTCGCCGAACCGTGAAAACCTCCTCCCCTCGCCTTCTCGCTGTCGCAACCTGCATGGCGCTCGTTTTTCTTATCGGATGGCTCGCGTCGAATCTCTCGCAGTCGACGAAATCTCCCGCGCCGGAAGCCGATTCGACATCGCTGCCTGATCGTCTTTCGCTCGAAGCCCCCCCGACCGTCGCTGCGGAAGATAGGGAACATTCCGCCACCGACCTTTCGACGTTGGCCGGTAAGTCCACGGATCCAGCAGACCGGAAAGCCCTCACCGAAAGGCTTCAGGAATGGGCCGGCCTCGATGGAGCCGCCGCGGCCGCCTGGGTCGAGGAGCATCTCCAGGGTACTCTCCGCCGGGATACCCTCTTCAATGTTCTCGCCGCCTGGGGAGAATCCGATCCCGAAGGCGGGGCGGCCGATTTTGTCCTCACCCTCCGCCATGACCCGATTTTCGATGCGGCAGTCCAGGGACTCGTTCACGGATGGGCGAAATCGAACCCTGCGGCGGCCGGTGAATGGCTGACCCAAAAGGCTCCTCGGGGAGAAGAGGCGGATAACGCCGCCGGTCAGTTGGCCAAGGCATGGGCAGGCACCGATCCGGTCGCCGCCGCAGCCTGGGCCGTGGAGTATTTCCGGAGCAGCGACAACGGCCTCGCCTTTCAGCGCGCCATCGCCGCCTGGGCCGTATACGATCTTCATGGTGCAAGCGCCTTCGTCAACACCGCCCCACCGGACCTCCAGTTTCAGGGATACATGCAGATTAGCATGGCCTGGGCGAAGGCAGACGCTCCAGCCGCCGCCGAATGGGCGGACGGCCTCGAATCTTCGCGCATCCGCCATGGCGCGATCGCCACCATCGTGGAAACGTGGTCGCGCCAGGCTCCCGCAGAGGCCGCAGCCTTCGTTTCCGGGATCGAAAGCGAGGAGGCGAAAGCTACCGCGGCACGCTTCCTCATCGGAAACTGGGTCGAGACCGATATGGTGGCCGCCTCGTCATGGCTTGGCTCGCTGCCGGAAGGCAACGTCCGGGACGAAGCGGTGGCGGAACTTGGGAACCGGCTTCTTGACAGCGATCCCGAAAGCGCCCTGACATGGAGTCTGAGCATCCGGGATAACACGCTTCGGGACGCACAGATCGAAGATCTTCTCCACAGCTGGCTCCTACGCGATGAATCCACGGCGCGGGAATGGATGGGCTCCCACGCTATTCCGATCGATCTTCTCGCTACCCTCGAAGACAAACTCTAGTCTCCGCTCTCACGCCGTCGGATTTCCCTCGATGCGGATCGGCCCTTGTCGTCGGCGCCCTTTCCGATTTCAATACTTAAGTTTTCTTAAGTTTTAAAATCATTGCGCCAAGGTCACCGGTTCCCTATTATAGCCGTCCAGCTCATGCCAACCGCCTCCGCACGCTCCCAAAATTCCGCATTTTTCCTCGTCGTCGCCCTGCTTTCCGCCTGCATCTCCCAAAGTGTGAGAGCGCAGGCGAGCGTTGCGGATGAATACCTTGCGGGCTATCTCCTGTGCCAGGAAGGCGAGAATCTCGAGAAGGCCAACAAGCTGGAACTCGCGCATCAGAAATACTCGGAAGCGTCCAAGATCATTGATACCGTCGCCCTGAATCACGCGGACTGGCAACCGAGTGTGGTCGAGTACCGTCGCAAGGAGATTCGCGAGGCCTTCGCCCGAATCATGGCCCAGCTTCCGGAGAATTCTCCTCTCCGCACCGCTTCCCCTTCCTCGCGGCAGAATTACCCGAGCCTCCCCCGCGACGACCGATCTCCCTCGTCGCGAATGGCGCCGGACGCCCGAAGCCAGCGCCTCGATCAAATTCAAGGGGACAGCCAGCGGCTTCTCGACGAGTTGGAACTCAAGCGCGCGAGCCTTGAAAAGACGCAGGATCTCCTGACGCGTTCCCGGCTCGCGCAGGAAGATCTCACGAACCGCCTCCGCGACGCCGAAAACCGTCTTGCGCAGGGCGGCGCCGATACCGATACCCGTGCGCTCAAAGGTGATATTGCTCGTCTTCAGAGCGAACTGAACATTGCGAATGATTCCATCGCCGCGAACGATGCCCGTTATTCCGAGCTAAAGAGCGCCCACGAAAAGGCGAATTCCGAGATCGCCGCCCTCCGGGCGGAACGAGACGAGATTGCGGCCGAGCGGGACCAACTCTCCATCCTTCTCAAGCAATCCGAAAGCGGTGAGATGACGGCCCTGTTGGCCGAGAACTCGTCTCTGAAAACACAGCTCAAGGAAGCCACCGAGACGATCCGAAACCTCACCGCCGACAACACGGCCAAAGCGGAGGAGATCAATACCCTCAAGTCGCGCATCAAAGACATCGAAGGCCAGCTCCTCAAGTTGCGCGAGGAAAACGACGAATCGAAGAGACGCCTCGCGACTCTGGCCGACAAGCTCCGCAAGACATCCGCCCAGCTCAACGAAACCGTCGCCCGCTCCCGCGAGGGCGTCGGCGAGGACATCCTCAAGGAAAACCAGGTCCTTCAGGGAATCATCAAACGTCAGCTCATGCAACAGGCCCGCCGTCACGAGGCAAAGCAGCTCGTCATGTCCCAGCTCGCGAAACTGGAAGTCGACTCGGGCACCCTCCTCGAAAGCGTCGAGCGTCTTGCCGGCGAATCCTTCAGTCTTTCGGATGCCGAACGGGAGGTTCTGGAGAGCCCCGCTTTCCGCGATCTTATCGACGAGGCGGGTGGGATCGCGCTTTTCCATAAGGCCGACGGCGATTCGAAGGCCCCGGAGTTTCCCGAGATCAAGGACAACGGCGGCGAGAAGAACAGTATCGGCCTCAATCAGGACCTCACCCAGTTCGCGAAGGCCGCCAACTACGACTTCATGCAAGGCAACTTCCCCTCGGCCGAGGCAGCCTACCAGCGCGTCCTCGACTTGGTTCCGGACAACATCTATGTCCTCCGCAACCTCGGTCTGACCAAACTTCGCGTCGGGAAACCCGGCGAGGCCGAGCAACTCTTCCTCAAGGCCATCGCCTTCGATCCCGACAACGACTACTCGAACTTCATTCTCGGCCACTTCTATTACAGCCAGAAGGACTTCGACCGCGCCCTTTCCGCGATGACCCGCGTCGTGGAGCTCAATCCGAGCAACGCCAAAGCCCACCACTACCTGGGAGTCATTTGCTTGCGCACCTTCATGGACGAGAATACGCGCTCCCCCATTCGCGCGCAGATGGCCGAGCGCGCGCGCGCCGAATTCGAGACCGTCGTCACCATTGACCCCAAGTTCGCGGACGCGCATTTCAACCTCGCCTATCTCTACCTCACGGGGGGGGAACCCGATCTCGCAAAGGCGCGCAGCCACTACCGGAGCTATCTCATCAGTGGAGGCCGTTCCGACGGCGCCATGGAACAGAACCTCGGGAGCTGATCGTGCCCTGCCCCCGCCCGCCACGCCGGGGAGAGGCCAGGGAAAAAAAGGGTTGAGTGTGACACGCCCCACAGGTAGTATCCCCGCCCGCTCCACAGGCGTTTCCCATCGATTTCATTCCCGCCAATTCCCATGCTCAGCTTTCTCCGCAAACACCAGTACGGCTTCATGCTCGTGGTCGCGATCGTCGTTATCGTCGCCTTCACCTTCTTCTATGATCGCAACGACCGGGGAGCCAATCCCCGGACCCAGAAAGCGTTTTCGATTTACGGCAAGGACTACAACCAAGGCGACCTCCAACGCTTCGGCAGCACCTTCCAGCTCGCCCAGCGCCTTGGCCTCTACGAATTCATCGGCGCGCTCTACGGAGAGCGTCTTGACGGCAGCCCGCGGGATTTCATCTACAATCTGATTATCCTCCGCAAGGAAACAGACAAACTTGGAATTCGCGCCTCCCAGCAGGAAATCGAGGCGCAGATCCGCGAAATGCCCGCGTTCAGCCCGGGCGGCTCTTTCGATCAAGCCGCATTCGACAACCTCAAGGCCAGCCTCGGAAGCTACGGATTCACGGTCGAGGATCTCTACAATCTCATCGGGGACAACGTCGCCCTCAAGCGCCTTCGGGAACTTCTCACCGCATCCTTCACACCCACCGCCCTCG
>JAHEDC010000005.1 GCA_024641425.1 Verrucomicrobiales bacterium
AGATAGGCCGCTTCCTTAAGCGCGTAGGGATTCACTTTCGCCGATGCGACGATGGGAAAGCCCCCCGCGCTCAACCGCTGGGTGTAAAACGCGGGAATGCCGTCCGGGTCCGGCGGATCGAAGCGCATCGCCTGCACCGGCACGTCGCTGGTGACGACGCGCTCGATCGTATCCTTCCGGCCGACCACCGCGAAGCGATGTCCGAGCGTGGTCGTGATGATGGTGTTATCTCCGGGTTCGACGGAGCCGTTGGGCACGCGCTCGGTTTCGGACTTGAGCCAGAAGATGTCGACCGGCTGCGCGCTGCCGTTGAGGACCTGGAGTTGCGGACGCGTTGAATCGGCGGCCCGGGCACTGCCGCCAAGGATGCCAAAGAGAATGCAAAGGGAGAGAAGTTGCTTCATTTTCAGGGAAGAGTGGTGGGGGCTATCTTACGCCAAAGTTTCCGGGTGCGACGGTGATTTTGGTGCCGTCGGAGAAGGTGATGGTCATTTCCTTCCCGGAACCATTATAGGCGGTGTAACGCTTTTTGCCGTTGGTGCCCTTGAAGGCGGCGGCGAGAGGGTAGTCGGCGGTAACTTCGCGGTCGAGTTGGCCGAGTTTGCGGAGGTTGCCGAGCCAGTGAAGGGTGTTGGAAACGGTGTTGCCGGAGTCGAGCTTGGCGGTGGCGGCGATGGCGTCCCAGTGTTTCTGTGCGGCCTCGGGATCGTGGAGGGCCTCGAATAGGATCATGATGCTCGGCCAGGTTTCCCAGTCGCGGGAGCCGCCTTTTTTCTCGATAGCCCAATCGAGGTTCCGCTTCACATAGTCGGGATAGCGGCCGAGGTAGAGCGAGCCGCCATGCATGGGGAGGAAGTTGATCCCGTGCTTGTGTTCGGGCTTGCCGGAGAACCACGTTTCGTAGCCGGCCTTGCCGCCCCAGATCATGGTCGCGGTCGCCGGGGTGAAGGCGGGCGGGTAGTTGTTGTCCTCGACATCGAACCAGTATTCCTCGATGGCGGAGAGTTCGCTCGCGAAGAGGTAGACCCCGAGGTCGCGGAGGGCGGTGTCGCCGGTGAACGCCGCCCAGAGGATGACGCCCGTCCAGGCGGCCATCGCTTCCGAGGACGATTCGTTGTTGTTGCCGTCGGCGAATTTCGCGTGGCCCGAGGCCCAGGTGTGGCCCGCGTAGGGATCGAAATTGCGGAGGAACGGATAGTGCGGGTCATCACGGTCGGGGCAGGCGACATCACGGACGAGTTCGCGCACCATGCCACCCCAGTCCTTGGCCCAGGCCGGATCGCGGCGCGCGATCTCGGCGGCGCCACGCAAGAAGTAGCCGTAGTGGAAATGGTGGTCGTTCAGGTCGTTATCGCTGCCGTAGCTGGCGGGATAACCGATGAGGGTGCCCCAGTGCGCGTCATAGACGAACTGCGCCTTGTCCCCGGGGCCGGAAGCGGTGAACCAGTCCTCGAGCTTCGCCTCGAGGCGGGAGCGGAGTTTTTCCGCGAGTTCCTTTTCACCGGCGATCTCGGCGATCGGCACCGAGGTCGCGAGCGTGCCCAGTTTTTTGCCTCCCCAGTATGTGTCGCCGGTGATGAAGTCCTCGGCGGCGATCTTTTCCAGGTCCGGCTTCACGCCCTCGACGGCGAGGGGCAATGCGGGGAGGACGCCGGGGAAGATGGAATCGGTGGCAAAGGTTTCGCCCTCGAAAAGCCGCATCTCGCCGCGCACGCTGCGGTAGGTGAGCGGGAGGAGTTGGGCATCCGTGCGTTTCCACTGGTGCGGATAGAGCGCCATGAGGGTGCCGGTGGCCGCGCCTTCCTTCGCCTCCGTCTTTACCGTGAAAGTCGTGCGCACGTTGCTGCCGGCGACCTTCCACGCTACCTGCGAATCGACGATGTGGGCGTGGGCGTGCTTCGCGAAAAGAGCAAGGGTTTCCGGCTTGTTGTCAGGGAGGAGGGCGAGGGTGAAGTAGGTCTTGCCGCCCAGGTCGCTTGTCCAGCGGGTAGGGTTATCCACCTTCCACTTCGCGCCGCTTGGAAGAAAGAGCCCGAAGTGGCTGCCGCTTGCGGTCGTGAGGCCGCCGCCTTCCCAAGTCGTCGGGGCCTTGTCGAAACCGAGCGAAACCCCTCCGCCCTGACATTCGACGAAAACATAGGGTGAGCCGTGACCGTAGGTGCAGCGGAGGGATTTTTTCCCGTCGGCGAATTTCGCGCTGACGAACCAGTCGCTGAAGCCATCGAGCCGCGCGTCGGGGAATTCCGCCACGCCCGCGTGGCCGATGGTGATCTCGCGGTTCTTTTCTCCTGACATGGTGCCGACCATCGCGACCTCGTAGGAATGGATCCGCTCGCCATCGTAGGACACGCGGAAGCCGCCGGGCTCGCAGTTCACCGAGAGCGGATGCGGGTAGTGGCGGCTCGAGAATTTCTCCCACACGAGCGACGACCACCAGTCGTTCGTGGGAACCGGGCCGGTCATGCGATCAGTGCGGAAGATTTCCTCCGGCGGGCCTTTCGCGCCTGCGGGTTTTGTCGTGGAGTAGCTGCCCTTTCCCATCGAGATGATATCGGCATGGGTGGTGATACAAAAGGAGAGGAGAAGGAGAGAAATGCGTTGTTTCACGACGCGACCCTAGGTCAATGCGGCGGGTTAGCAAAGTGGAAGGTACGACTCCCTACAGGGGACTCGACTTCAGGTCGGCGGACCTGCGCGGCGTCCTGGTTGACGGTGGCGGAGCACCCCTGAAGACGGCCGCGATCAGCCTGTGGACGAAATGGATGGGCTTGGGCTTTTTCGACCGTCGAACCAGGCAGCCGGCCTTGCGGACGGGACAGTTGAAGAGATGGCTGGAACAGGGCATTTTCACTGTCAACGAGCGGGGCACATCGGAGTGCCAAGTGAGATAAGCGGAACGTACGGGTGATAGAGCTCTTATCGAGGCTTGCCTCAACGCGAAGTTCGGCGCGGCCTCCGGGAAACCCGGCCATTGCGCGACGGCCCGGAGGTCGATGAGAGCTAAGGCGGTGATAGCCTCGTCGCGCAATTCCGCCCCCACCGTCACGCTTCCGAGCGCCACCGCGATGGGAAGCTCCGCGAGGGCGGCACGGCGCGCGCGCGGGGCACGCCCATGCGTTTCCGTTCCGAAATCTCAACAAGGGATAAGGGTTCCCTTTTTTGGCCCGCTCAGGATCCAATGGCAATGCGGAAAAAGGACTGCCCCGACAAGGTGATCGGTTCCGCGAGCCGCACGGTTACCGTCTCGCAGCCGTCGCCATTATCAAGACAGACGCCTGGGACGATCAGCGAGCCGTCACCCGGATCGGTCGTCCAGGTTCGTCCGTCCTTTGAGACCTGCACGCGGGGCTGCAATGCCTCGGTCAGGCCGATACGGCGGCGGAAGGTGAAGGTTCCGTAGTCTTCGCCTGACATGGAGACGACCGCCGCCGCGACGGCCGCTTCGTGATTCCGGATATTCGGATCGAAGCCGAAGACGTATTCCCAGAGATTGTGCCATCGGTCGTGATCGGGATTGCCGGTGACGTCGAGTGGCGATGCGGGGTCGAGGCCGTTTTCGCTCTCCCATCCGTCGGGAAGCCGGTCGCCATCCGTGTCCGGAGGATCGGGAAGGGGAGCAATCTGAAGTTCGAACATATTGGCCGCATCGGTGCGCCAGGCATCGAGACCGAGGGAGTCGTAATAAGGCGAGTAAGTCTTCACCCGCAGGGTTTTGCCGTCGGGCTGGAACTCGAGGAACCGGATGAATCCATTGCCGCCGTTCGCTTCGGATTGCGGATCGAACATCATCTGGTGGACCGGATTTCCGGCGTCGCCCATGCTGGTCATGAAGCAGGGGCTCGGTTGGACGTGCCCGCAGAGGACGAGGGCGATGTTCGGATGTTTGCGCGCGAGCTTTTGCCATAGTTCCTCTCCATCGTTCACCCCGGCGGGATCGGAGGCCACGGGATACTGGTGGGGATTGGAACCCTGGGACGTGCCAAAGGTCGCCCAGTCGTAGCGGGCGTTATCGCGATAGAGATAGGCGTGCGTGACAAGGATGGCGTGGTGGTCGGGATGAGCGGAGACGATTCCACCGGCCCAGTCGACGACCGCGTCGCGCGGGCCGAATTCGAGACAAACGACGAGATAGCGCCGGCCGTTCGCGACGAAGGTGTGATAGGTGTTGTCGTAATGACCCGGCGCATCGCCGGGAAAGATTCCACGCAAGGTGGGTTGGGCGGCATAAGCGCTGCCGGGGCCGCAGCGATCCGCGCGATTGAACTGGGTCGCTCGGGAACCGGAGTCCGACTGGTAGTCATGGTTTCCGGGAGCCAGTCCCATCGGCACGAAGGGCAGCACGCGGTTGATTCCGGGCATGACGCGGTTCCACTCCACGTCGGTATCGTTTTGCACGATGTCGCCGACATGGGTGAGGAAACGGATGTTCCGCACGGCGGCATGATCTGCAATCCAGGTCATGAATTGGTCATAGATCGGTACATTGTTCCCGTTGTCCGCGTAGTGCTGCGTATCCGGGATGAAGGCCAGCGTCCAGGCTCCGGGCGTCGGATCGCTGTCGGTTCCAACGGAGAGGATTTCCGTGACGGAGCCGAAGCGGTTGGCCGCCACCAGCGTATAGTCGGTGCGCGACTGCGGAGAAATGGTGGCCTCGGTCGAGGCGGAAACTCTTCCGATTCCGGGGCTGATATCGATCTGGAGCGCGTCGGCCACGTCCCAGTCGAGGTTGCCACTTCCGCCCAGCGGAATCGGATTCGGCAGGGCACGAAAGCTTTCGATTACCGGCGGGGCGCCGAACTCGAAACCCGCCGTAGCGAGCGCGCTTCCCAGCGGGCCGGAAACGCTCAGGGTGTAAAGCGCCCCTTGAGTGGGTGGAACTCCGAGGTTGCCGAGCCCATCCACCGACCAGGACGTCCCGCCCGGGGTTTCGCCGATCTCCCGCACCGGAGCATTGACGACCTGCCACCGCAGGCGTCCTGTCGCGCCCGCTACAAGGGATGGATCGGCGGGGGAGAATCCGATAACCCGCGGGGCGGCCAAGACCCTCGGCCCTTCGTGGTGCAATCTCAGCACGTCGCTGTCCCCCAGCGCGCCATTGAAAACGCCGACATCCTTGAGTGATCCGACGAAGAAGCCCCCGCCGTTCCGCGCGCCGCCGAGAGTCCACTCCACCGGTGTTTTCCAGACGCCCGAGATCCAAGGAAGGGTCGCCACCCGTACGCCGTCCCGGTAGAGGCGCACTACGCCCGGTTCCGCCGCGGTGCCTGCGATCATCGCAATGGCCACATGGTGCCAGGTGCCGTCCAGCACGTTTTCAAGCGTCGCGTCGTTCGCCACGTTTCCATTGACCCGCACGACGAGCCCCGATCCTCCGGTTGCAATGACCTGAACGCCGCGTCCCGGCTTCAGCGCGTCGATCAACGTCGCGGCTCCGGCCTCCCCCCGCACCCGGAAGCCCAGCGTCATTCCGTCTCCGATGCGCGCCCCGAGATTGGCGAGCGAGGCGCCCGTGACGCGCACGGCGCGATTTCCCTCGAAGGCCAGCGCGTCACCGTCTCCTGTAGGATGCCCGGTTCCCTCGCTTGGGAAAAACGCCGCTTGGGTCCTCGTCGTGGGATCCATCGGAACGATTCCGGTCGCCTCGTTGAAGGGATACACGCAGGCGGCATTGGCCGCGATCCTCACGGAGGTGTCGACCGTAGTGGTTCCCACGCCATTGCTTGCGGTTAGGCGGTAAACCTTGTCCTCGGACACGATGACGCGTGCCGCCGCCGACCTCAGTCCTTCGAGCCGAAGATCGAAACTGATATCGCTATCATTGGCGGCTTCCTGATGGATCTCGACCGCCAACACGTTCCGCCCTTCGACGAGCCGACTTGCGGGAACGCCGGTCGTTTCGAAAACGCGACCGTCGTTCGCGGCATCGAGACCGGCGTAAAAGTCATAGGGAATGTCGCCTGCGGGCAGATTGTAGCGCGCGACCTCCACTCCGTTGAGATACACGATCGCGCCGTCGTCATAGCGCAGCCCAAGGGTCAGGGTGTCGAGTTCGGCGATTTCGAACGCTTCGAACTCATGGCGGAAATAGGTTGTCGCGAATTTGTCGACCGGGTTGCCTCCGAAGCCCACGCGCGTCAGTTCGTCGCTCTCGCCATAGCCCAACTTCCCGGCCCCGCGGACCCAGCTCGTATCGTCGAAAGCCGGGGCCCGCCATCCGGTTCCCTGGTCGCTGCCATCGTCAAGATAACCCCAGGTCGAGGAAGCGGTAACGAGCGGGATGATTTCGCTCCGCTGCGTGACCTCCCCGATTCCTCCGTCGATGAAGACCTGATCCGCTCCGAGAACACGCCAACGAAGCACGCGGCCATGGATCGGTTGCGCGGGATCGATCTCGGCTTCGAAATAATCGATGACCGGGGGCGACGCACGACAGGCCAAGCTCGCGAAAACAGAGAGCGCGACGAGAGTGCGCGGGATGTGGGGGCTTGCCATCAAGGGAATTGGCCCGGTTCTACCGCAGGCCATCGCATTCTACGAAATAATTCGCGCCCCCGTCGAGCCTTACCTTTGCTTCCTCCGGGCGCTCCGGATGTTCAGGCTCCTTCAGACTTCCGCAAGCTCCCCGGGGTGCGCCCCAATCGCGATTTCAGGACGTGGCCCATGTATTCCTGGTGGCGGAAACCGGAACGCTCGGCGATTTCGGCGAAGCTCAGCTCCGAGTTCTCGATGAGTCCGCGCGCGCGGCGGAGGCGGCGTTCGACGATGTAGTCGCGGATCGTCTGCCCGGTGGCGGCGAGGAAGCGCCGCTGGAAGAGAGTGCGGCTCAAGCCGGTGGCCGCCGCGATGACGGTGTTCGAGAGGTTTGTCGCGAGGTTCTCGTGGATGAAGTGGAGGCCTTCGGCGATCGCGGCATCCTCGATCGCACGGATGTCGGACGAGCGCCGTGCGACGATACCCGTGGGGGGAACGAAGATCGGAGCGCCCCGATGCTTCTTCCCCGCCATGAGGCCATCGAGTAGGCTTGCGGCTTCGAAGCCGACCCGGAAATGACCGGCCCGCACACTGGTCAGCGGCGGGGAGCTAATCTCGCAGAGCGGCACATCGTTGTCCACACTCGCCACCGCAATCCGCTCCGGCACCGCGATCCCTTCCTCGCGGCAGGCCTCCAGAAGCGAGAGCCCGCGCTGGTCGCTGCAGACCATGACCGCGACCGGTTTGGGGAGGTCCCGCAGCCATTTACGCATCCGCTGCCGAACTCGCTCCGATCCCTCGTCCGGCCCGCGGGGAATTTCAAGGACGTGGAACGAGCGCCCGTCGGCGCAGTGCGCGCGGAAGGCATCGCGCCGACGTTCCGACCAGTTCTCGCCCGCGATTCCGTAGAAGGCGAAATCCTGGAAATCCCGGAGGCGGAAATGCTCCGCCACCTCGCGGGCGATCGCATCGTCATCGACATGCACGAGCGGGATTCCCGAATGGGCGATTACACCCAGCACGTCGATGACCGGCGTGTCGCCGTTCCGGAGCACGGTCGCGCTCTCCGCGTCCTGCACCCGCGCGATGATGCCGTCTCCGCGCCAGTCCCGCATCCAGTCCGGAATGCGCTCGTGAAGGCTGCGCGGGACATGGAAGAGCTGCCACGAATCGCTCTGGTGGACGAAATGCGCGATACCGCGCAGGATCTCGCGTCCCGAACCGAGGGATGTTTCGACGAGAAGGGCGACGCGCTTCCTCGTCGCGGTGGGGGAGACGCAGGGCATGTCCGATACCTACATCCCATTGCGGGTGTGCTCAAGAGTCATTCGACGGAGTGCATCCCGGTAGGTTCTATTAAAATGCGCAATAAGCGGTCCCGGCCAGAGGGCGGCTCCGATCCGATTTCTACGAAATTATATCGGAAATCTCCTAGAGATGCGCTTGATTCCAAACGGAAGAGCGGAAAAAGTGCTTCGAGATGCCGGCATTCGGCTCTCCCAGAAAATGCCCACGAACGCTGCCCAACGCATCGCCCTCTTCGAGAGCGTCTACCATCGCCCCCCGCAAATCGCAGTGCGCGCGCCGGGGCGCATCAACCTCATCGGCGAGCACGTCGACTACGAGGAGGGGCTCGTTATGCCAGCTGCGATCGACCGGTATATTTTCGCCAATGCCGCTGTCATCGACGAGCCGGAGATCCGGCTCTGGAGCGCCACATGCACGCGCACCCCGCTCCGTCTTCCCCTCGCCGATCTCGCGCCGCTGCATGGCACGGATTCGTGGGCGAACTACGTCGCGGGCGTCGTGGCGAAATACCGCGACGCCGGTGTTCCCGTGCGGGGCTTTGATGTCGCGTTTGACGCGACGCTTCCCCTTGGGGCCGGTCTGAGCAGCAGTGCCGCGCTGGAAGCGGCGACCGCACTTATCGTCGAGGCCGCGACTGGTTTCACGAAAACACCCCGCGAGCGCGCGCTCCTTTGCCAGGCTGCCGAACATGAATACGCGGGTGTTCCCTGCGGCATCATGGATCAATTGGCCGTGGCCTCCGGAGTGAAGGGACACGCGCTCATGATCGATTGCCGCTCCCTCGAAGTGACGCCAAGTCCGCTGCCCGAAGGCATCGCCGTGGTCGTTGTCGACAGTCGCGTCAAGCACGCCCTCGCCGATGGCGAGTATGCGAAGCGCAAGGCGGACTGCGAGGCCGCCGTGCAGAGCTTGGGCGTCCAACGCCTTCGCGATGCGAGCCTCGAGAACGTTCATGCGGCGCGCGACCGGCTCGGTGATCGCGTTTTCCGGCGCGCCCGGCACGTGGTGTCGGAAATCGGTCGCGTCCGGCGATTCGCGGAGGCCCTGCAAGGCGGAGATGTCGAGACGGTGGGCAAGCTCATGGCCAAGAGCCACACCTCGCTGCGAGACAATTACGAGGTCAGTTGCACCGAGTTGGACGCGTTGGTCGCGATCGCAAACAGTTTGGGCGTCATCGGCGCCCGCATGATGGGCGGCGGTTTCGGTGGCAGCACCGTGAACTTGGTCCGCGAGGAAGAAGCCGCCTCGGTGGCGGAGGCGATCTGCGCGCGCTATCGGGAAACCTACGGTGCGGAAGTCGAGGCCTTCGTCGTCCATGCCGTGGACGGAGCGGCCCTCGAATCATGAGCGACGTTCTGCTCCAGGCCTGCGGCATCGCGAAAGCCTTCCCTGGCGTCCGGGCGCTCGTGGGCGTCGACTTCACGGTTCGGGCCGGAGAGATCCATGCCCTCATGGGCGAGAACGGCGCCGGAAAATCGACGCTCATCAAGGTGCTCACCGGGGTCTATCCGCGTGACGCCGGCACGGTCGTGCTCCTTGGAAAACCGATGAATCCCGGCTCGCCCCTCGATGCGGAACGCGCCGGAATCGCCACCGTCTATCAGGAGGTCAACCTCATTCCCGAACTCTCCGTCGCTGAAAACATCATGCTTGGCCGGCAGCCGAGGAAGGCCGGATTCCTCCAATGGAGATCGATCCGCCGCCACGCCGACGAGGCCCTCTCGCGCCTGGGCCTGAAGATCGATTCCTCCCGCCCGGTCTCTTCCTTTTCCATGGCCATCCAGCAGATGGTCGCCATCGCCCGCGCGCTCCACGTTGACGCGAAGCTCCTCGTCCTCGACGAACCGACCTCCAGCCTCGACGAACAGGAAGTGGCCGAGCTTTTCGTCATCATGCGCAAGCTCCGCGACGACGGACTCGGCATCGTCTTCGTCACCCATTTCCTCGACCAGGTCTATGCGGTCACCGACCGCATCACCGTTCTGCGCAACGGTGAACTGGTCGGTGAATTCGAGACCGCGCGCTTGCCCCGGATCGAACTCATTGCCCGCATGCTGGGGCGCGAGGTGTCGGAGGTTTCCAATGTCGGCGACACCATGGCCATGAGCCGCGACGAAGAAGCCAAAGACGAGGTTTTCCTGGTGGCCGAGGGCATCGGGCGCGCGGGGATCGGGCCGCTTGATCTTGAAATCCGACGCGGCGAAGTCGTCGGTCTTGCCGGTTTGTTAGGCTCCGGTCGCACCGAGACCGCGCGCCTGCTTTTCGGGGCCGACCGACGCACTTCGGGCAATATCAGCATCGCGGGCAAGGACGCGCCGCTCTCCCATCCGGCGGAAGCCATCGCGGCCGGTATCGGCTTCTGTTCCGAAGACCGGAAGCTTGAGGGCATCGTTCCCACGCTCTCGGTGCGCGAGAACATGATCCTGGCCATGCAGGCCGGCCAAGGCGCGCTGCGCCAGCTTCCCCGCGCGAAGCAGAAGGAGATCGCCGACCACTACATTTCGGCCCTGAAGATCAAGACACCTTCGCCCGAGACCCCGATCCAGAACCTCTCCGGCGGCAACCAGCAGAAAGTCCTTCTCGCCCGCTGGCTCTGCCTCCAGCCGCAGCTCATCATTCTCGACGAGCCGACGCGCGGCATCGATGTCGGGGCCAAGGTCGAGATCGAGAAGCTCGTCGATTCCCTGCGTCGGGAGGGCATGGCCATCCTATTTATTTCCTCCGAGCTGGAGGAAGTGGCCCGCGCCTGTGGTCGCGTCGCCATCATGCGTGACCTGAAGAAGGTCGGCGAACTCGCCGGCACGCAGGTCGAGGAACACCAGATCATGAAGCTCATCGCCGCCCATGACTGACAAACCCACCCTGCTCCGAAATATCCTCGGCAGCCGCCTCCTCTGGCCGGCGTGTGGCTTGTTCTTGCTTCTCGCCTTCAACCTCGTCAACGACCCCGCCTTTTTCGAGATCGGCCTTCGCGATGGGAAACTCTACGGCGACATCGTTTCCATCCTCCTTCAGGCCGCGAAGATCATTCCCGTTGCCATCGGCATGACCCTCGTCATCGCCACCGGGGGCGTCGATCTCTCCGTCGGCTCGGTCATGGCCATCGCGGGCACCCTCGCCGCGCTGCTCGTGGCGACCGGAACACCGCTCATCCTGGCGATTCTCGCCGCCATCGCGCTGGCGGCCGTCGTCGGCGCGGCCACCGGCGTCCTCGTCGCGCACGTCCGTATCCAGCCCATCGTGGCCACGCTCATCTTCATGGTGCTCGGGCGCGGGATCGCGATGGATCTCACGAAGGGAATGGGCAAACCGATCACCGATCCGGCCTTCCTGTATCTCGGCGGCGGCTACATCCTCGGCGTGCCCTTCGCCGTCGTGCTCGTTCTCGTCTTCGGCCTCGTCGTCGGTCTCTTCCTCCGGAAAACCGCGACCGGTCTTTTCATCTCGGCGGTCGGCGCCAATGCCGCCGCGAGTCGGCTCTGCGGCATCCGGGAGTCCCGGATCAAGGTCGGCATCTACGCTTTCAGCGGTGTCTGTGCCGCCCTCGCGGGACTCATCGCCGCTGCCCGTGTCGAAAGCGCCGAGCCCGCGCGCATGGGCGAACTGGCCGAACTCGACGCCATCTTCGCCGTCGTCGTCGGCGGCACCGCGCTGACCGGAGGGCGCTTCAGCATCCTCGGCTCGCTCGTCGGAGCCATCCTCATCCAGACCCTGGTCTGGACGATGCAGAAACTCGGCGTTCCCTCCGACGTCACGCCGGTGCCGAAAGCTCTCGTCATCATCGTCGTCTGCCTCCTCCAGTCGCCGCGCTTCCGCGCGCAGATCACCGCTCCCTTCAAGGCGCGCAAACGTCCCGCGACCGCCTGATTTTCCCCCGCGATGCTCCAGCGCAAGAACATCCCGCTCCTCGCCACTTTCGCCGTCCTCGCCCTGCTGCTGGTCGCGGCCTCGGTGTTGTTCGACCGCTTCCTCACCCCGCTGAACTTCGCGAACATCCTGCGCGGGAACGCCGCCCTCGGCGTCATCGCGGTCGGCATGACCTTCGTCATCCTTTCCGGTGGCATCGACCTTTCGGTGGGCACCGTCATGGGCTTCTCCACCATCCTCCTCGCCCGCCTCCTCGCCGTCGAGGGGCTTTCACCCCTCGTCGCGGTTCCCATGGTGCTCTCCGTCGGCTGTGGCTTCGGAGCCCTGCTCGGCGGCATCATCCAGGTTTACAAGCTCCCGCCTTTCCTCGTCACCTTGTCCGGCATGTTCCTCGCCAAAGGTCTCGCCTTCGTCGTCCTGCCGCAGTCGCAGGACATCGATCACGCTGGCTTCCGCGCCTTCGCCCAGTTCAAGCTCAAGCTCTTCGGCAATGCCCCGATAACCTCGGCCACGCTCGTTTTCCTCGCTCTCGTGCTGATCGCCCTCTACCTCGCGCACTGCACCCGCTTCGGGCGCAACGTTTACGCGCTCGGTGGTTCCGAGTCGTCCGCCACTCTCATGGGCCTGCCGGTCGGGAAAACGAAAGTCACCGTCTATGCCCTCAGCGGTTTCTGCGCCGCGCTCGGCGGCGTCCTCTGGGTCATGAACTCGACCTCCGGCAACCCCGCCATCGGCCTCGGCACCGAACTCGACGCCATCGCCTGCGTCGTCATCGGTGGCACCCTCCTCACCGGCGGCGTCGGTCAGATCATCGGAACCTTCGCCGGAGTCCTTGTTTTCGGTACCATCGAGTCCATGATTCGGTTCAAGGGACTCGAATCGTCCCGCACCCGCATCGCCCTCGGCCTCCTCCTCCTCGCCTTCATCGTCCTCCAGAAAATCGTCGTCCGAAGCGCGGACCGGAAACTTTCCTAATCATCCTAGCAAATCCAGAAACTCCATCCCTCGCATCCCATGAAAACGAATCCCACCAGCATGATCCGGCGCAGCGCCCTCGTCCTCCTCGCCTCCGCGACGGCGGCGCTCCTCACCAATTGCAACAAAGGCGACAAGGCTGGCGGAGGCAGCGGCGACACGATGCGCGTCGGTTTCGCCCAGGCCGGCGCCGAGAGCGCCTGGCGCCGCGCTGAGACCGAGTCCGTGAAGGCCGAGGCCGAGAAGCGGGGTATCGACCTCCGCTTCACCGACGCCCAAGGCAAGCAGGACAAACAAATCGCGGCCGTGCGCGACTACATCGCCCAGGGACTCGACGGCATCATCCTCGCGCCCATCGTCGAAACCGGCTGGGACGAGGTGCTCGGCGAAGCCAGGGACGCGGGCATTCCCGTGGTCCTCGTCGACCGCGGCGTCAGCGTGAAGGACGAATCGCTTTACGCAACCCTCATCGCCTCCGACTTCGTTTCCGAAGGGAAGATGGCCGGCGAGTGGCTCGTGAAGAAGTCGGGCGGCAGCGCCAAGATCATCGAACTCGAAGGCACTCCCGGCGCCGCTCCCGCCATCGACCGCAAGAAGGGATTCGACGCCGTTATAGCGGGCGAATCGGGCATGGAGATCCTCGCCTCCCAGAGCGGCGACTTCAACATCGAGAAGGGCAAGGAAGTGATGGAGGCCCTCCTCGCCCAGCACGCCGACGCCGTCACGGCCGTCTACGCGCACAATGACGACATGGCCCTCGGAGCCATCCAGGCCCTCGAAGCGGCCGGCAAGAAGCCCGGCACCGAGGTGACCGTCATTTCCATCGACGGGGGCAAGGCCGCCCTCGGCGCCCTCGTCGAGGGCAAACTCAACTGCGTCGTGGAATGCCTCCCCCTCCTCGGCCCGAATGCCTTCGACGCCCTGGAGAAAATCAAGGCCGGCGAGAAACTGGAGAAATGGCAGAAAGTCGACGACCAGCTCTTCGACGCCGAGAACACGACGAAGGATTTCGTCGACAAGCGGCCTTATTGAAGCCGGCGGGCGCTTTCGATGAATGAGGCTAAGTTAATCGACTCCCTATTTTATTTTCCTTGCCCGGAAAAGCAGAAGGAGGTCGATGCCATCCTCAAGGAGCATCCCCACCTTCTCACCGCTCACGATGGAAGGGGAAGTACGCTCCTACACGAGTCGGTTGCCAGCGGAAATCGGGAACTTGCGAAGCAGGTGCTCGCGGCGGGAATCGATGTCGACGCGGTTGACGACTTCGGCAACACTCCGTTGTTTCGAGCGACGACATCCGAGATGGTCGAGTTTCTTCTCGCGAGGGGTGCCGATCTTGAACACCTTGACCGCATGGGAAACACTCCCCTCATGTCGACTTGCGGAGGGCTGGGATCTGACGCCAAACGGGCGCTCATCGCACACGGAGCCGACATTCACGCGAAGAATGGATTCGGACTATGTGTCATTCACACCGCCAGAACGGGCGCGGAACTGAAATTGCTTTTAGAAGCGGGAGTTGATGTCAATCTTCCTGATGGGCAGGGAAATCGACCTCTCCACTACGCCATCCTGGAGGCAGACTCCTGGCGTCGGCGGTTTCTGGTGGAACTCGGCGCAAGGGAATTGCCCAACAATGCCGGAATCAAGCCATCGGAATTGATCAGGGGACAACTCCGCTACGGAATCGCCACCGCTGAAGTCTCGACCGCGCGCCTAAGTGCTTTCCTGACGGAGGAAGGTTTGTGCTGGTCGCTGGACGTCCATGCCATGGGGTTGGAGCTGCCCGACGGTAACTACGACCCGTATCTTTATTCCCAACGTATTTTCGCCTTGGAAGGAAAGCGTTTCGCACATTGGTATGATGTTCTGGACGAAACCATCACTTGGGAAAGCGGGTACGATTATGATCGGGATGAACCGAACGCTGGATTTTGTCTGTGGAGTCACGATGAAATTGAGAATGCCAAAATTGCCTTCTCCAAGCGGACACAGTCAGACTTTCGGCTTCGATGGACAGGTCGTCACGAAGGTATCGAATTAGAGGTGGACGCGATTGCCACGTTCCAAGGCATCAAGGTCTACGGGAAGGATAGCATCGCAGCGAAGGAGGCGATGTCGTACTACCTTGATCCAGACGATTTCGTAACTCGAGCGGACAATTTCGATCCGGCTCTCCTCTTATTCGCGCCAGTGTGAATCGTTCGGCTTGAAGGGAGCAATTGACGCCATCGGTCTCACCGCCAGCCTTCGAGCACCAACCCCCTGACGCGCCTAAATTCGCGGGTGTTGTTGGTGACGACGGTCCATGCATGCCGGAGTCCGGTCGCCGCGATGAACAGATCCGTGATGCCGATGAGTGTGCCCCGATTGAGGAGTTCGGCATTGTGTCGTGCCGCGATTCGGGCGCACTCGGAGTCAAAGGGTAGAATCTGTAGCCGCGAAACAAACCGTGAGACCTTCTCCCGTTCTTGTTCCCGATATTCCTCCGGAGCCCGATCAGCGCCTTGGAAAAGCTCGAACTCCGTGATCACCGAAAGATAGCATTCGGCGGGCGAGCACGCCATGAGGTGCCTGACAACCTTCTCCCGACCCCTGAGCACATCGATGCAGACATTGGTATCGAGGATCCGGCTCACAGTGACTTCTCCCTGTAATGAGGAGCTACGCGGCCGAAATCCTCGCGCTCGATCCGGATACTATCGAAGAAACCCGCCGGCCATCCGCTGGCGGTAAGGGGTTCGATAACAAGCTTGTTGCCTTCACGAATGATCGACACGCTTCCGCAAGGGAGTTCTAGCTCTTTCGGAAGCCGAATCGCGAGGGAATTGCCAGACTTGAAAACTTTTGTCTCCATGAATAATGTATATACGTCAAAGTGTATACATGCAAGTCGGAAGAGGACGGAGCTTCCGCTTGACCGCCTCGTGGAAATTCGCGTTCACTTGTACTCCGGGCCTTGAGGCCCTGGAACCTTGCCCTCCATGCCCCGCCATTTCACCGCCGTCGATTGGATCGTCCTGGTCGCCTATTTCGTGGCCACCCTTGGCATCGGACTCTTCTTTTCGCGGAAGAGCCAGTCCACTGAGGGCTTTACGGCCGCGAATCGTTCGCTTCCGGGCTGGGTCTGCGGGCTCTCGATCTTCGCGACCTTCCTGAGCAGCATCAGCTTCCTCGCCCTGCCGGGGAAGAGCTTCGCCACCAACTGGACGCCTTTCGCCTTCTCGCTCTCGCTACCGCTGGCGACCTGGATCGCGGTGCGCTGGTTTTTGCCGTATTACCGTCGCAGTGGCGAGGTGTCGGCGTACGCGCATCTGGAAAAGCGTTTTGGCCCGTGGGCGCGGCTTTACGCGAGTACCTTCTACCTGCTCACCCAATTCGCCCGCGCCGGAATGGTGCTTTACCTCATGGCGCTGCCGGTTTCGATCATCCTTGGCGTACCCATCGGAGGCGTGCTTGTGGCGACGGGACTCATCGTCACCGCGTATGCTTTCATTGGCGGCATCATCGCCGTGATCTGGACGGATGCTCTCCAGGCGATCGTGCTCATCGCGGGAGCGGTGATCTGCCTTTTCGTCCTTCTCCTCGGCTTGCCGGACGGTCCGGCGGGTCTCTTTCACACCGCCGCCGAGCGCGGGAAATTCTCGCTCGGCGACATGAACAGCACCGCCATTGGAAAGCAGACGTTCTGGGTCGTCCTGTTGAATGGCCTCTTCATCAATCTCCAGAACTTCGGTATCGACCAGAACTACGTCCAGCGCTACATCGCCTCATCCTCCGAGCGCGAGGCGCGGCGCAGTGTGTGGCTCGGCGGGCTCCTCTACGTTCCGGTGAGCGCTGTTTTTTTCCTCATCGGGACGGGCCTTTTCGCCTACTATGACAGCCGCCCCGACGACCTCGCGGAAGTCCGCACGACCGCCGCCGCTCAGCAGATCCTCCGTGAAGGCATCCCCGCCTCGTCGCCTGAGTTCGAGGCCACCGTCGCCGCCCGCGCCGACACTCTTGAAGACGCCAAGGTCGCCGATAGCGTCTTCCCGCATTTCATCGGCAAGCATCTTCCCGCAGGTCTCACCGGGCTCATCATCGCCGCCGTCCTCGCGGCGGGCATGAGCACCGTCTCCACCTCGCTCAATTCCTCCGCCACCGTCCTCCATTCCGATTTCTTCCTCCGCTTCCTCCAGCCCGGGGCCAGCGACGCGACCTCGCTGACCTTCCTTCGCCTCGCCACCCTCGCCGTCGGCATTGTCGGCACCGGCATCTCCTTTCTCCTCCTCAATGTCTCCAGCGCCCTCGACGCGTGGTGGACGCTCTCCAGTGTCTTCTCCGGCGGGATTCTCGGACTCTTCCTTCTCGGCATGATCAGTCAGGCGAAGAATGCCAGCGCCCTTATCGCCGTCATCGCGGGGCTGCTGGTCATCGCGTGGATGGTGCTCTCAAGTCTTCCTCTCTGGCCAGCGGCCCTGGCCGATTTCGCGAGCCCTTTCCACGGCTTCCTCGTCATTGTCGTCGGCACTTTGACAATCCTCTTCACCGGTCTCACGCTCACTCTCTTTCTGGGAAAGAAAACCACCACGCCATGAGTTCCCCTTCCCTTCCGCACATCGTCGGCAGTGTTCCGCCCATTCCGACCCCGCTTCTCGACAACAGCCGTTGCGACGCCGAGGCCTTCGCGCGGATCGCCGCTCACCTCGAGACAGGGGGCATCGACGCCGCGTTCGTCCTTGGCTCGACGGGCGAACTCGCGTCCCTCAGCCACACCTGCCGACGCGAAGCCATCGAGGCCTCCGCATCCGCCTTTACGGTTCCGCTTCTCGTCGGCATCGGGGACAACTGCCTGGAGGAAAGCCTCGCCCTCGCGGACGCCGCCGCCAATGCAGGTGCGACCGCCGTCGTTCTCAACGCGCCCTCGTATTTCGAAATCAGTGCTCGGGAAATGCGGGCCTACCTGGACCGGATCCTGCCCGTCCTCCCGCTCCCGGTTTTCCTCTACAACATGCCCTGGTTGACCGGTCACCGCTTCGACCGCGAAACCATCGCGCATGCCATCCAGTTCCCGAATCTCATCGGCTTCAAGGATTCCTCCGGCGATCTCGATTACCTGCGCCTGCTCGTCGAGGAAGCCGCCGTCCGTCCGGAATTGACCGTCCTCACCGGGAGCGAATTCCAATACCTCGAAGCGCTCCGCCTCGGGGCGCACGGCGTTGTGGGTGGGGGCGCGAACATGTACCCGGCGCTCTTCCAGCAACTACGCGCTGCGCATCATGCCGGCGAAAGCGCAACCGCCGCCGCCCTCCAGAGGCAGATCTCGGAACTCGGGAACAGCATCTTCGGTCTGACCGGAAATCCGTCGTCCGTCTTCCCCTGCATCAAGGGCGGACTCGCCGCCCTCGGTCTCTGCTCGCCGTGCATGGCTCCGCCGCTTGAGTCCTGCTCGCCCGAAGTCGTCGCAGGCATCGCCGCCCTCATCCGGCAGCCCGTCCCCGCATGAAAACCGTTGCCCTCGCTCTTATGGCCGCCCTCTCGACCGCGTCTGCGGAGATAATCCTGACCTCCACGCCAAGCGGGCATCTGATCCACAACCGGCAGGTCTTCTCCCCGGACGGCCTTTACCTCTACTTCGACCTCCGCAACGACGAGACCCGCCTCGCCGAATCGCCTGGCATCGGCCGGATTGAGATCGCCACCGGTCGCGAGGAAATCCTTTATCGCACCGAACGCAGTTCCGAGTTCGGCCCTGGCTGTGGCGCGGTGACGTGCCATCCCGTCACTGGTTCCCTAGCCTTCATCCATGGACTCCTCGATGCTTCCGAGGATCAACCCTATGCGGCCACCCGCCGCTTCGGAGCCACCCTCGGTCCGGACGGCAAACTCATCCATCTCGATGCCCGCGATGTTGATTTCCCATTCGCCCCCGGCAGCCTCCACGGCGGCACCCACGCCTTCCACTGGTCGCCCGACGGAAAGCGGATTTCCTTCACTTACAACGACGCCCTGGTCGAAGCCGGGCCCGCGCCCCATGACCTCCGCACCGTCGGTGTCATGCAGACGGGCAAGGTGGTGCGGGTCGATAAAGGATCGGGTCCCGCTGAGTTCGGCGGCACCTGCTTTGCCGTCCTCGCCGTCCCGGTCACGCCTGATCCCAACCCCGGCAGCGACCAGATCCTCCGTGCCTTCGACGAGGGCTGGGTCGATGCCTCGCGCCTTGCCTTCCAGGCCATTGTCCGCAACTCCGGCGGAAATCTCGTCACCGAAGTCTTCCTCGCCACTCTCCCCGACGACTTGGAAACGGTGACCCATCCCGGCGAGAAGGTCACCATCAAACGCCTGACTCACAGCGCAAAAGGCATCAGCGGCCCGCGCCATTGGCTCAACGCCTCGCCCGATGCCACGCGCATCGCCTTCCTCGCCGAGGACGAAGCCGGCAGGGTGCAGCTCCACACCGTCCCCGTCGATGGCGGACAAGTGCGCGTCCTCACCCGCCTCGACGCATCCATCGACACCCCGTTCAATTGGTCGTCCGACGGTCGCTTCCTCGCCTGTTCGGCCGGGGGCCGTATCCAGCTCATTGATGCCATCACCGGAGAGGCCCGAGCCCTCACGCCCCCCTCGCCCGAGGGTCAACATCCGCGCTACGGCGTCGCTTTTTCCCCCGATGGAAAACGCCTCGCCTTCAACCGACTCCTACCCCATCCCGACGGTGGCGATTGGCTCCAGATTTGTCTCGTCGATGTTCCCGAGGACGGCGTGCGATAGAAAAAGCCCATGAAATTCCTTGCCTTCATGCTCCTCCTTATTGTGGCGCCGTCATTGCCCGCCGCGCCGCCGCCTCCCGGCAGCATCATTTACCACAGCCCCGCCGGCACCGGCCTCTACATCGGTTCACCCGCGCTCTGCGTATTGCCGAATGGCGATTACCTCGCTTCGCACGATCTCTTCGGGCCGAAAAGCAACGAGCATGTCCGGGCCACCGGACGCCTCTACCGATCCACGGACAAGGGCGCGACTTGGAGTCATGTCACCGACGTCGACGGCTATTTCTGGACGAATCTTTTTGTCCACAACGGCGCGGCGTACGCACTAGGCACCGACAAGCACCACGGCCAGCTTATCATCCGCCGTTCGACCGACCACGGCACGACCTGGAGCGAGCCCGCCGTCATCGATGCCGGCCAATGGCACACCGCGCCCATGCCTGTCATCGAACACGACGGGCGTCTTTGGCGCGCCTTCGAGGACGCGCACACCAGCGACAAATGGGGCGAACGCTACCGCGCGCGGATGATTTCGGCCCCGGTCGACGCCGATCTTCTCAAGGCCGAGTCCTGGACTCTCTCCAACGCCGTGGCCCGCAATCCCGAGTGGCTCGACGGCCGGTTCAACGCTTGGCTCGAGGGGAGTGCCGTCGTCACCCCGGAGGGAAAACTGGTCGATGTCCTCCGCGTCGATCTTGCCGACCAACCCGAAAAGGCAGCCCTGGTCGCGATCAGCGCCGACGGCAGGACGGCCACCTTCGATCCCGGGTCCGGCTTCGTCGATTTCGACGGAGGGGCGAAAAAATTCACCATCCGCAAGGATCCCGACGGCCCCGGTTACTGGTCGCTGGCCAACGTCATTCCCGAGCAGGTCGCCGTCACCGGAAAGCCCGGCGGCATCCGCAACACCCTTGCCCTTGTTTACTCCGCCGACCTCCGCACCTGGGAGACGCGCTGCGTTCTCCTCTACCATCCCGACACGGTGCGGCATGGCTTCCAGTATCCGGAGTTCCACTTCGACGGCGATGACCTTATCGCCACCGTGCGCACCGCCTGGGACGACGACAAGGGAGGCGCGCACAACAACCACGACGCCAACTTCCTCACCTTCCACCGCTGGAAGAACTTCCGCGCCCTCACGCGCGAGGACGATGTCCCCATGCCGGAGTTTATCCCTGTAACCCACGAGACAGATACACTCACGATCAAGGGCAGCGCCTTCGAGGTGGGCGTCCTCCACAACGGCGAGACCGCATTCTCGAACCGCGGATACACCTGGCAGGATGTTCCCCCGGCGCTCGCCGGAAAAAGTGTGACCCGCCTTGCGGGCGGCGAGCGTCCCTTCCTCGATGTCACCGCGAAGACCACTACCACGCTCACGATCGCCACCGCCGACAAGCCGGAGGCGAAACACCTTAAGGACTGGACGCGCCAACCCCTAACATTCCACTACACCGATCAGAGCCGCACCCCGATGAACGTCTACACCTGCGAACTCGCCGCCGGCCAAACCCTCCGCCTGCCCGGAGCCAACTGGACCGGCACCCTCCTCCTCTTCGACGAAAAGAAGCAGTAGCACGGATTTCCAAATCGGTGTCCGTGGTGTGGATTTTCTAGTCCGCCCGTCGTCAATATTCAGAGAAGGTTGAACAGGACGAAAGGGAGGCAACAGAGAAAGAACAAGGAAACAGCAGATTCTCCGTTTCCTCTGTTCCCTCCTGTTCAAATCCAAAGCCGTGAGGATTGGACATCCGCCCCCCAATCATCCTACAGTGGCCATCCCATTCCCGTCATGAAATCCGCCCTCTCCACCCTTCTTCTCGCCGCCCTCCTGTCCTCGGCTTCCGCCCAGAAAGGTGTTTACAAATCCAGCGTCGATGCCCACTGGCTCACGGACAACACCCGTTTCTGGTACCGCAACGACCTTGCCCATGGCACCCGCGAGTTCGTCCTCGTTGACGCGGAGAAAGGAACCCGCCAACCCGCCTTCGATCACGAGAAGCTCGCGAAAGCCTTCGATGCCGATCCCGCCAGGCTCCCACTCGAGAACCTCGATTTCGACCTCGGAGAAAACGCCCTCTACTTCCGCGCCAAAGGCAAGGCCTGGCGTTGTGACCTCGGAACCTACGGCCTGACCGAGGCGCCGCCCCGCGACCCGAAGCCCGGCGATGCCCTCACCGGCTACCACCCCCGCGATCTCCCGCGCGGCGGAGACCCGGGTGGTGGCGAAACCGCCCTCGTTTTCGAAAACAAGACCGACGGCGTGGTCGAGCTGTTCTGGCGGAACGGCGGCGAGCGCACGAGTTACGGGAAGATCCTGCCGGGCGAATCGCGGAACCAGCACACCTTCGCGGGCCACCTCTGGGAAATCATCGATGCCAGGGGCGAGACTCTCGTTGCTTTCCGTGGCGAGCGCCAACCGCGCAACGCGATCATCACCGGCAAGGTCAATCCCCGCGGACGCAACCGGGACGGCAGACCTTCGCGCCCGAACATTGAAAGCGCATGGCGCGTCTCGGCGCGCAATCACAATCTCTTCGTCAGGAAGGCCGACGGCGGAGACGAATTCCAGCTCAGCCACGACGGCGTGGAGGGCAACGGTTACGAACACTTCGAACTTTCCCCCGACGGCACGACCCTCGTCGCCTTCCGCGTCGAACCCGGTGAGAATCTTCCGGTCTACCGCATCGAATCGTCGCCGAAAGAAGGCGGTCGCGTGAAACTCCAGAGCAATCCCTATCCTCTGCCCGGCGACAAGTTCGCCGCCTATGAGCTGAACCTCTTCGATCTCGCCTCGCGGAAACAGACCAAGCCCGCTGTCGAGCGTGTCGATTTCGGTCGCCCCCGCATCCGCTGGACGCAGGACGGCAAGTATTTCACTTACGAGAAGACCGATCGAGGCCACCAGCGCTACCGGCTTATCCGCATCGATCCGACATCCGGCGAGGCCGTGATTGTCATCGATGATCGGAGCGAAACCTTCGTTTTCACCTACGCGAGCAGCTTTGGTGACACCACGCGCATTCTCGATGCCACGGACGAAGTCCTCTACGCCTCCGAGCAAGACGGCTGGCGCCACCTCTATCTCTACGATATCGCGAAGGGCGGTCTTGTGAGCCAAATCACCAAAGGCGAATGGGTCGTGCGCGGCATTGACGAGATCGACGAGGAGAAGCGGCAAATCTGGTTCCACGCGAGCGGCATCATTCCCGGTCAGGATCCCTACCTGGTCCATTTCGGACGCGTCAACTTCGACGGCAGCGGTCTCGTCTTCCTCACCGAAGGCGACGGAAACCACGAGATCACGTATTCGCCGGACAAACGTTATCTTCTCGATACCTACTCGCGCGTGGATCGCGAACCCACCACCGAGCTCCGCCGCGTCGCCGATGGCAAGCTCGTCTGCGCCCTCGAAACCGCCGACATCACCGAACTCTCCTCCACCGGTTGGGAGGCCCCCGAGGTCTTCGTCGCGAAAGGCCGCGATGGAACGACCGACGTCTGGGGCATCGTCTGCCGCCCGAAGGATTTCGATCCCTCGAAGAAATACCCTGTCCTCGAGCACATCTACGCCGGGCCCCACGATTCCTTCGTCCCGAAATCCTTCAGCGCCTCGCGCCGCTTCTCCGAGATGACCGACCTCGGCTTCGTCGTCGCGAAGATGGACGGCATGGGCACAGCCAACCGCTCGAAGGCCTTCCACGACGTCTGCTGGCAGAACCTCAAGGACGCCGGCTTTCCCGACCGCATCCTCTGGCACCAGGCGGTCGCGGCGAAGTATCCCTGGTACGACATTTCCCGCGTCGGCATCTACGGCGGTTCGGCCGGCGGCCAAAGCTCGACAGGCGCTCTCCTCTTTTATCCTGACTTCTACAAGGTCGCCGTCTCCTCCTGCGGCTGCCACGACAACCGGATGGACAAGGCCTCGTGGAACGAGCAGTGGATGGGCTATCCCGTCGGCCCCCACTACGCCGCCTCCTCGAACATCGACCACGCCGCCAATCTCCGCGGCCATCTCATGCTCATCGTCGGAGAACTCGACAACAATGTCCCGCCCGAATCCACCTACCGCCTCGCCGATGCCCTCATCAAGGCTGGCAAGGACTTCGAGCTCGTCGTCCTCCCCGGCCAGGGCCATGGCGACGGCGGCTCCTACGGCGAACGCAAGCGCCAGGACTTCTTCCGCAAGCACCTCATGGGGATCGATCCGCCGGATCGGAACGGCGGGTGATTTCAGGCACGCAGCTTTCCCGCAATGACTTGTCATTTCCGATGAGATGTAGATAGGATTCCATCCATGACCGAGCACCAGATCGTGATCCTTTTGTGGGCGGGCCTTATCTTCCTCGTGCACATCGGCGTGATGGTGCGGACGATCCTCCGTCCGAATCGGGCCCCCGCTTCCCGGATCGCGTGGCTGGTCGTCATGATCGTGCTACCCGGTGTGGGCATCGTGGGTTACTTGCTTCTGGGAGAGACGAATATCGGTCGCCGCCGGGTGGCCCGAATGCGGGAAGTGCTGGCGCGGATGCCGGAAGTGAGCGCGCTCCCCGGAATCGAGGCTCCGGAATTCAGGTCGGAGATCGCGGAGCATTACGATCCCTTGTTCCGGGTGGGCCATTCGGTCAACGGCTTCGAGCCCGTGGGCGGGAACCGGGCGGAGCTCCTGCCGGATTCGAACGCGACCATCGCGGCCATCGTCGAGGACATCGATGCCGCGAAAGACCACGTCCACCTTTCCTTCTACATCTGGTTGACCGATCACAACGGGCTGAAAGTGGTCGAGGCGCTCAAGCGGGCCGCCGGGAGGAAGGTAACCTGCCGCGCCATGGCGGATGCCCTGGGTTCGCGCGCGATGATCGCTTCCGAACACTGGAAGGCGATGCGGGAAGCGGGCGTTCGCCTCGCCACCGCGCTCCCGATCGGGAATCCGCTCCTGCGTCCCTTGAAAGGGCGCATCGACCTGCGCAACCACCGCAAGATCGTCGTCATCGATAATGCGATCACCTATTGCGGGAGCCAGAATTGCGCGGATCCCGAGTTTCTGGTGAAGGCGAAATACGCGCCGTGGGTCGATGCCATGATGCGCTTCGAGGGGCCGGTCGTGCGGCAGAACCAGCACCTCTTCGCCAGCGACTGGATGGCCCAGGTGGATGATGACATCGATGCCTTGTTGCGCGATCCGCTTCCCAGCGGTCCGCCGGGATTTACGGCGCAAGTCATCGGGACTGGCCCCACCGTGCGGCACTCGGCGATGCCCGAAGTCTTCGAAACGCTGATGTATGCGGCGCGGAAGGAATTGTTCATCACGACCCCCTATTACGTGCCCTTGGAATCGATGCAGGCGGCCTTGTGCGCGAGCGCCCGACGGGGTGTCGAGACCACCATCATTTTTCCGGCCCGGAACGATTCCTTCATCGTGGGTGGGGCAAGTCGCAGCTATTACCGTGAGCTTCTGGAGGCCGGAGTGAGGATCTTCGAGTATGAAGGAGGCGTTCTCCATACGAAGTCGCTGACGCTGGACGGGGAGGTCACGCTGATTGGATCCGCCAACATGGATCGGCGCAGCTTCGAGCTGAACTACGAGAACAACATTCTTCTTTACGATCCCTCGGTGACCGTGGCGATGCGCCGCCGGCAGGAAGACTACCTCGCCCATTCCCACGCCGTCACCGCCGAGATGGTGGCCCAGTGGCCGCTCTACCGGTGTTTCTGGAACAACACGCTCGCAATGCTCGGGCCCGTCCTGTGAGGGCCGCGCAGGGTGCGGGCGAGATCCTTCGCCGTATCGGGATTGAAGGAGCGGTCTTCCTCGATAAATCCAGCTCCATCGAGATCGCGGAGCGCCTCGGAGAGGGAGCCTCCCGAGGCGCGTTTGAGGGTCTTGCTGATCTGCAGGACATTGCGCGGGCCGTCGACGAGGGCGCGGACGATCTCGCGGTAGGAGGCGGCCTTCCGGGTGAAGATGTCGTGGAAGATCTGGTCGAATTCATGGAAGAGGAGTCCGCCCTTGTGGAAGCAAAGGCGCTCGATGTTCTGCTCGGCGGTCTTGCGCGGATCGATTTCCTCCAAGTAGCGGGGCACGCCGCCGGTGACCGCCAGGAGACGCAGCTTCTCGCGGACGGGTGTCTCCCGGGCGCGGCTTTTCTCACGTTCGGCCCAGAAGGCATTGCAATCCTGGAGCGGCAGAGGCTTGAGACGGAACTGCTAGGAAACGCGCCCGACGAAGCCCGTGCTGTTGAGGATGTTCTCCTCGATCCACGACGACACCGATCCGCACAGGACGAGGACGAGGACGAGCCCCTGGTGCTTGGAAAAATACGCGTTCCACGCGTTCTTGAGGTGGCCGGCGAAGTCGCGATCCCCGAGGGACATCCACGAAATCTCGTCGAGCAGGACCAGGGTCGACCCGCTCTTCGGGAGCAGCGTCGAGAGAAAATGGAAGGCCTTTGGCCAGGAATCGAGGGTAAGCCGAGGCACGCCGAACGAGCGGGCGAGGGCCTCGGAGAAGTTTACGAGCTGACTTTCCCGGTCGATATCGGCCCGGGGCGGGAGGCCGGAAATGGTGTAGGCCTGGGAGACGAGATCGCCGCAATGTCCGATGAAAGTGGACTTCCCAATGCGCCGCCGCCCCTGGCAGGTGACCAGTTGGCTGCTTTTAAGATCAATGAGTTGCCTGAACTCTTCGATTTCGCTTTCGCGTCCGTGAAAGATGTCCATGGCGATTAGGCGCCGAAAAAATAGCCAGAGGTTTCGGCGCCTAATCGACGGCAAAGCGTCCGAACATCGAACGGGGGCGCAACCTGTCCTTCCCAATCTGCGGAAATCCGCGTTAAGCTGCGATTTTTATGAACGACTCTTCCCTCTCTCTCCCCGACGGCGCCCGCTTTCCTGCCATCGGGCTCGGCACCTGGAAGATTCCCGATGCGTTGACGCCGGGGATCGTGCGGGATTCCGTGGAGATCGGGTACCGGCACTTTGATTGCGCCTGTGATTACGGGAACGAGTCGGCGGTGGGGAAGGGTTTGCGGGCGGCGCTGCAAGAGGGGCTGTGCGGGCGGGAGGATTTGTGGGTGACTTCGAAATTGTGGAACACCTACCACGAGCCGCGGCATGTCCGGGCGGCCTGCGAGCGGTCGCTGCACGATCTCGGGTTGGACGAACTCGACCTCTACCTCGTCCATTTCCCGATCGCGCTGGCCTACGTGCCCTTCGAGGAACGCTATCCGCCCGGGTGGTTGCATGATCCGACGGCGGCGGCCCCGGCGATGAAGCCGGTCGACGTTTCCTACGCCGAGACGTGGGGGGCAATGGAGGAATTGCAGCGCGCGGGACTCGTGAAGCGGATCGGAGTCTGCAACCTGACCATCTCCTTGCTCCGAGAAGTGCTCGTGACCTGCGAGATCCGGCCGGCCGTCCATCAGGTCGAGATGCATCCCTACCTGACGCAACAGCGGCTGTTGCGCTTTTGCCAGACCGAGGACATTGCCGTGACCGCCTTCTCGCCCTTCGGCGCGGGGTCGTACGTGCCGCTCGGGATGGCGGAGAGCGGGGAATCGGTGCTGGTCGATCCGGTGGTGACGGAGATCGCCGAGACGCATTCTCGAAAGGCCGCGCAAGTGGTGCTGCGCTGGGCGGTGCAGCGGGGGACGGTGGCGATCCCGAAATCGCAGAGCCCGGAGCACTTGCGCGAGAACCTCGATGTGTTTTCGTTCTCCCTGAGCGACGCCGAGATGGCGGCCCTCGACGGGCTCGACCGCCACCAGCGCTACAACGATCCCGGTGCCTTCGGCGAGGCCGCCTTCAATACCTTCTACCCCATCTTCGACTGACGTGGACTTCCCCCGCCCGCTTTCCTTCGCGCTGCTCGCCTTCCTGTCTGTGACGGCGGGGGCGGAAGAACGGCTCTTCGTGGAGATCGTCGAGAACTACTGCGCCGATTGCCACGACGCGGATTCGAGCAAGGGCGATATCGATTTCCTCTCGATCCTCGGCGAGCCGGTCAGCGCGCACGCGGCGGTGTGGGAGAAGGCGGTGCGGCAGCTCGACGCCCGCCAGATGCCGCCGATCGGGAAGGATCGACCGGACGGGGCGGCTTATGGCGAGGTCGTTTCGCTGCTGGAGAAAGCACTCGATGCGGCGGCCGCCGAGCACCCGAATCCGGGTCGCACGGACACCCTGCGACGCCTGAACCGGACGGAATACCGGAACGCGATCCGCGACCTGCTCGCGCTCGACATCGATACGACCGCGCTGCTTCCCGCCGACGAGTCGAGCCACGGTTTCGATAATGTAACGGTGGGCGAATTGTCGCCGACCTTGCTCGACCGCTACATCACGGCGGCGCAGAAGATCAGCCGGCTCGCGGTGGGAAGTCCGTCGCGGGTTCCGGCCGGGCAAACGATCCGCGTGCGGCCCGACATCACGCAGGAAGGGCATGTCGAGGGGCTCCCGTTGGGAACGCGCGGTGGCACGTTGATCCCGCAGAACTTTCCCCGCGATGGCGACTACGAGATCGTGATCCGCCTCGCCCGTGACCGGAACGAGCAGATCGAGGGCTTGCGCGGGAAGCACACGCTGGAAGTCCTGCTCGATGGAAAACCCGTGGCCGATTTCGCCGTGCAGCCGCCGCAGAACCGGGCCGACCAGACGAAGGTCGACGCGCACCTGAAGACGCGGATTCCCGTCAAGGCAGGCCCGCACGCGCTGGGAGTGACGTTCCGGAGAAATGGCGCACCCTTGGAGGAAAACCTGCGTCAGCCCTACAGCGCCCATTTCAACACCCACCGCCATCCGCGCCTCGCGCCGGCGATCTACGAGGTCTCGATCACCGGGCCCTACGATTCACCGGGAGCCGGCGAATCCCCGAGTCGAAAGCGGATTTTCACCTCGGCCTTGGAGGACGAAAACGCGAGGGCCTCCGAGATCCTCGGCGCGCTCGCGCGCCGCGCTTTCCGCCGACCGGTCGCGCCCGGCGATCTGGAAGGCCCGCTGGGTTTCTACCGCACGGCGCGGGAGGCGGGCGAGGATTTCGAGGCGGGGATCGAGGCCGCGCTCACCGCCATCCTGGTCAGTCGCGAGTTTCTTTTCCGCGTCGAAAAAGATCCCTCCGACCTCGCGCCGGGAACCGTGTATCCGATTACCGACCTCGAACTCGCCTCGCGGCTCTCCTTCTTCCTCTGGAGCAGTATCCCCGACGAGGAACTCCTCGCCGTGGCCGAACGCGGCGAACTCCGTGATCCTGACATGCTCGCACAACAGACGCGCCGCCTGCTCGCCGATCCGCGCGCGACCTCGCTCGTAACGAACTTCGCCGACCAGTGGCTCTATCTGCGCAACCTCGATTCCATCACCCCGGACGGACGGCTTTTTCCCGACTTCGACGACAACCTCCGGCAGGCCTTCCGACGCGAGACCGAGATGCTCTTCGAGACCGTGCTCCGCGAGGATCGCAGCGTGCTCGACCTCCTGCGCGCCGACTTCACCTTCCTCAACGAACGGCTCGCCGAGCACTACGGCATTCCGCACATTTACGGCGACCGCTTCCGGAAGGTCGCGCTCGAACCCGAAAGCCGGCGCGGCGGGATCCTCCGGCACGGCAGCATTCTCACCGTGACCTCGTACGCGACCCGCACCTCGCCGGTCATCCGCGGACATTGGATCCTGAAGAACCTGCTCGGCACCCCGCCTCCGCCTCCGCCGCCCGATGTCCCCGCGCTCGAGGACAATACCGTCTCGGCCAGCCTTCCGATGCGCGAGCGCCTCGCCGAGCACCGCGCCAACCCGGCCTGCGCGAGCTGTCACGATGTGATGGATCCCGTCGGCTTTTCGCTGGAGCACTTCGACGCCGTGGGCCGCTGGCGCACGATGGAGGAAGGCCGCCCGGTCGATGCCAGCGGCGGTCTGCCCGACGGCAGTGAATTTGCCGGCGTGGAGGGCTTGGAACAGGGCCTCCTCGCGCGCCCGGAGATTTTCGTCCGCACCCTGAGCGAGAAGCTTCTCACCTTCGCTCTCGGCCGGGGTGTCGAGACCTACGACGCGCCTGCCATCCGCGGGGTCCTGCGAGGGGCGAAGTCGGATGACTACCGTTTTTCCGCGCTCATCCTCGGGATCGTGCAAAGCCCCGCCTTTACCCTGCGGACGCGTGCGGACGTTGACGCCGAAGGGAAATCCCATTGACGAACGGCGTCGGATTTCCCATCATCGGCCCATGGCCTCCCACCGCTCCGCAATTGCCGACGACACTCCGCGTCCGCGCATCGCCGGGGCTCAATCGGTTTCAGCTTATCCCTCAGCGGCGGGAGTCCGCGCCCGATGAGCGATGTCGGAAAAGCGGGAAGTCCGACGCGCCGCCTCCAGCGGCTTTTGCTGGCGGCGGCCGCGATGGGGATGTTCGTCGTGGGACTCGTGGCCGCGTTGGCCGTTTCGATTCCCCTTTACCAGCGCCTGAAGGCCGAGCAGGAGCAGCAATTGGGATTCGCGGTTTCGATGCGGACGCTGACTGTGGCGCAACTGCTGGAGAAACTCCGGGAAGTGGCGGCGCAGGTTTCCAGTCGCACCCGCGCGCGGGAATTGCTGGCGGCGTACGACAAGGGGGAGATCACTGCCGGGGAATACCAGACCGCTGCGGCGCCGATTTTCGAGGATGCCCTCCAGGGCTCGCCGTTTCTCGCCGGGATCCAGCGCCTTGATGCGGGCGGAATGGCCGCCGTCGCGGTCGGCGAAACGATCCCTCCTGATTTGTGGTGGGAACCTTCCAATGCCGCTGGAAAGCCGGAACTCCGGGGACTCTCCGCCGTGGACTCGACGCGCTACCTTGTCGCCGCAGCGCCGGTTCTCGACCGTGACGGCACGCATTTGGGCAGCGATGTTTTCCTCTTTCGCACCGATGGGCTGCGGGAGCTTGTCGCGGATTACTCCGGATTGCGGAAATCGGGTGAAATGATCCTCGGCTCGCGGGAGGAGGGAGTCTTTTTTCCGCTCCGCGATTCCGGCGCGGCGACGGACGGCGCGGCGCAGGATCTCGCGCTCGCCCTCGCCGAAGGATCGGCGGGGAAGCGCGGAGTGCTCGCCGCTGGTGAGGCCCGCGGTGGGAAAGTCATTGCCTATGGACCCGTCGCGGAATTGCCCGGATGGGCGATCGCGGTGCGAATGGATCGCTCCGAGGTCTTCGCGCCCGTGCGGCGCCTCCTCGGGAAAGCGGGCCTCCTGGTGGTGCTGGTGCTCGGGATCGGCGTGGCGGGCATGCAGTGGCTGCTGCGTCCGTTGGCGGGAAAGATCGTTCTGCGGGGGGATGAACTGGAAGCCGAGATCCGGAAGAAAACCTCGGCCCTTGTGAAAGCCCGCCGGGCAGCCGATGCGGCGAACCGTGCGAAGAGTGAATTCCTCGCCAACATGAGCCACGAGATCCGGACGCCGATGAACGGAGTCATCGGCATGACCGAACTTCTCCTCAATACCGAGCTTTCCCCGATCCAGCTCGAATACCAGAAGACGGTGCGGAATTCCGCGGAATCGCTGCTTGGCCTCCTGAACGACATCCTCGACTTCTCGAAGATCGAAGCGGGGAAACTCGAGCTCCACACCCATGATTTCCTGCTCCGCGACTCGGTCGGACAGACCTTGCACATCCTTTCCTCCCGCGCCGCCGAAAAGGGGCTCGAACTGGCCTACGCGATCGCGCCCGATGTTCCGGACTGCGTCATCGGTGACGAGACGCGCTTCCGGCAGATCCTGATCAATCTGGCGGGAAACGCGATCAAGTTCACGGAGAAGGGCGAGGTCGTTGTCACCATCGAGAATGCACCCCGCCCCGACGCGGGCGAGGGCGTGGTGCTGGCGGTCTCGGTGCGGGACACCGGGATTGGTATTCCCAAGGTTGCCCTGGCGAGGATCTTCGAATCCTTCACCCAGGCGGAGGAATCGACGACCCGCCGGTTCGGCGGCACCGGTCTCGGCCTCGCCATTTCGCGCGAACTGGTGCAGAAAATGGGCGGCACGCTGGCCGTCGAGAGCAAGGAAGGGGAGGGGAGCCGCTTCTATTTCACCGTCCGATTGGGCCTGGGCCCACCCGTCCCGCACACCCACCGCCTACCTCCCGAATCGTTGAGGAAACTTCCGGTTCTCATCGTCGATGACAACGCGACGAACCGCACGATCCTCGTCGAGATTCTCGCTACCTGGGGAATGACTTCCGAGGTGGCCCGGGACGGAGAGGAAGCGCTGGGCAAGCTTGGCGATTCCGACGGCGAGGGGTGTCCCTTCGCGCTCATTCTCCTCGATTGGATGATGCCCGTGATGGCGGGTTCGGAGTTCGTCACCGCGTTTCGCGGGCGTTTCGCGGGAAAATGCGGGCCGCGGATCATCGTCCTCTCGTCCTCGGGGGGGTCGGAGCTGGACGGGGCCGACCGGGACGTCGTCGACCGTATCCTGACGAAACCGGTGATCCAGTCCGATCTCCTCGATGCGATCACGATGACGATGGGGACGCCGTTATCGTCCGGAGACATCCCATTGCCATCGCAGGAAACAGGCGCGGTCCTTCCCCGCCACATTCTTCTCGCCGAGGACGGGCGGGTCAACCAACTGGTCGCCACCCGGCTCCTGGAAGGGCGCGGCCATCGGGTTGTCGTGGTGGAGAATGGCGTCCAGGCCCTCGAAAAACTCGCCGAAGAGAATTTCGATCTCGTGCTCATGGACGTGCAGATGCCGGAGATGAACGGCTACGAGGCCACCGCCCGCATCCGCGAACGCGGTCTGACCGCGCGGTCCGGTGATCCGATCCCCGTCATCGCCATGACCGCGAACGCGATGAAGGGCGACCGCGAAAAATGCCTGGCGGCAGGGATGAGCGACTACGTCTCCAAGCCTGTCCGCTCGGCCGAACTCTTCGCCGCCGTCGAAAAGGTGGAATCCAGGAAAGGTTCGTGATGACGGCTGGAAGCGGGCTTTCCAAAAAGCCACGGATATTATAGTGGCCAGAGGAGGGTGGGGTGCTAGGGTGGCAGGATTCAATTATGAGTAACCAAAACTTCGACCTTGACCAACTGCGGGCGCAGCTTCCTGATTTTCCCAAGCTCAATCTCGGCCTCGCGAAGTGGATCGTGGTCGGTATCATCGGCGCATGGGCGGCGATCACCGCGACCTATTCGATCCCTGCGGAATCGGTGGGAGTGATCCTCCGTTTCGGGAAAAAACAGGACACGCTGGTCAAGCCCGGCCTGCATCTGAAACTGCCCTTCCTCATGGATCGCGTTTACCCGGTTCCGATCGAACGGCAGATGAAACAGGAATTCGGTTTCGGCACCCCCGGTGCGACCGAGCCCACCCAGTTCTCGGCCGATCCGCGCGTGCAGTTGGAGGAAAAATCGATGGTCTCCGGCGATCTCAACGCGGCCCAGGTCGATTGGGTCGTCCAGTACCGCATCACCGATCCCGAGCATTTCCTCTTCAACGTGCGCAATCCCGCCGAGACCCTGCGCGACGCCTCGGAGTCGATCATGCGCGAGGTCGTCGGCGACCGCACGATCGACGAGGTCATCACCGTCGGCCGCGAGGAGATCCAGATCGTGGCGCAGACAAAGCTCCAGGAACTCCTCGAACGCTATCAGATGGGTCTGACGGTGCAGCAGATCCAACTGAAGGAAGTCAATCCGCCGCGCGAGGTGAAGCCCGCCTTCAACGAGGTCAACGAGGCCCAGCAGGAGCAGGAGACGGCGGTCAACGTCGCGAACGGCGAGTACAAGAAAGTCATTCCCCAGGCCGAGGGGGAGGCCGACCAGAAGATCAGCGAGGCCGAGGGTTACGCCACCGAGCGCGTCAACGAGGCCGAGGGCGACGCGACCCGCTTCAACGCCGTGCTCGCCGAATACATCAAGGCCCCGGAAGTGACTAGGCGCCGTCTTTACCTTGAGACGATGAGCGAGGTGCTTCCCCAGCTCGGCAACAAGATCATCCTCGACAAGGATGTGCAGCAGGTTCTGCCCTTCCTCCAACTGAATCCCAAGTAACCTCGGGTTCCCTCTACTTTCTCCTATGAAAAATGTCATCCGGGCGATCATCGTCCTCTTCCTCATCGGCCTGCTCCTTTCCGTAAGTGGCACCGCGTATATTGTCACCGAGACCGAACAGGTCGTCGTGACCCAGTTCGGACGTCCGGTCGGCGAACCGGTGACCACGGCGGGGCTCAAGTTCAAGCTGCCCTTCATCCGCAAGGTGAACCGCTTCGACAAGCGGGTGCTCGAATGGGACGGTCCGCCCAGCGACATGCTGACCAAGGACAAGACCTTCATCGTCGTCGATACCTTCGGACGCTGGCAGATCACCGACCCGCTGAAATACTTCCTCCGCCTCACCGATGAACGCCGCGCGCTTTCGCGGCTCGATGACATTCTCGGCAGCGCGACACTGACCACCGTCGCGAACCATGATCTCGTCGAGGTCGTGCGGACGACGAAGGACCGCGAGCCGGCCCGCGACGAATCGGTGGCGAAGGTGAAGGGCGGCGCGGCCTTGAAGTCGATCTCGAAGGGGCGCGTGAAACTGGAGGAGGAAATCTACGCCGCGGCCTCGAAGCAGATGGAGGATCTGGGGATCACGCTTCTCGATGTCCGCTTCAAGCGCGTCAACTACCATCCCTCGGTGGCCGGCAAGATCCACGCCCGCATGATTTCCGAGCGCCAGCAGATCGCGGCCGGTTTCCGTTCCGAGGGCGCGGGCGAGGCGGCGCGGATTCTCGGGACGAAGGAGAAGGAATTGAAGCGGATCAATTCCGAGGCCTACAAGACGGTGGAGCAACTCCGCGGCGAGGCCGATGCCAAGGCGACGACGATCTACGCCGAGGCCTACAACCAGAGTCCGGAAGCCGCGGCGTTCTACGAATTCATGCAGACGATGTCGCTCTACAAGGAAGCGCTCGCGAAGGATACCTCGGTTGTGCTTTCGACCGAAAGCGAGTTGTTCCAGTTCCTGAAGGGGGCCGATGTCGGGGGCGCGGAAGCGGTGGCCTCGCCGCGGGTTCCGAAAGGGGAAGGACTTGCCGAACAAGGGGAGAATCGATAGTGGGACTTCAGATGCGGGAAGAATCCGCCACGACCGATCCCGATTCGTCATGCGGGCGGAGGCCGCGACGATGATGCTGCGCCTCCACGAACTCCGCCACAGCCCCTACTGCATTCCCGTCCGCCGGGTGCTGGAGGCCTATGGCGTTTCCTTCGAAACCATCGCCGTCCCCAACTGGGACCGCCGCGCCCTCGCCCGGCTGACCAAGGGCGCCTGCTACCAGGTTCCGGTAATCGAATACGACGGCGCGGTGGTCCACGAGACGCCCGACGATCCCTTCGCGGTTCCGCGGTTCCTCGACCGCACCTTCGCGGGCGGCGCGCTCTTTCCCGATCACTGCGCGGGCCTCCACGAGATTCTCCTCGAACACATCGAGAACGACCTCGAAGGGATCGGCTTCAAGCTCTGCGATCCGGCCTATGTCGACGCCATCGAGGACGTGGGCGAGCGCGCGATGGTTCTACGGCACAAGGAGCGGAAATTCGGCCCCGGCTGTGTCGAGCAGTGGCGGGCCGACGCGGGGAAACTCCTCGCCGCGCTCGAGGCGGCGCTCGCTCCCTTTGAGACGCGCCTCTCCCACGCGCCCTGCCTCTTCGGGAAAACCCCCGTCTACGCCGACTACGCGCTGCTCGGCGTCCTCGGGAATTTCCAGCACGGCGGCCAGCACGTGCTCGACGCGCGCTTTACCAGCCTGCACCGCTGGCAGCGCGCCCTCCGGGGCTATTCCGCGTGAGATTCTGTCCGTCTTCCCGAGCCGCTACTGGCGCACCTGGAAATAGGTCTGCGGGGTGGTGAAGGTTCCGGGCAAGGCCAAGGTCGTCGTGGGATCGGTGGTGTTCGCCGGGATGCTGTCCGTAACCTCCATCCAGGTCGCGAGATCGTTGGAGAACCAGATGGAATAAAATTCTCCGGAGCGGGAATTCCATTCCAGCGTCACCATGCCGGTGGTCCGGTTGTCGGTGAAGCCGACGATGCGGAAGGGGAGCGGCGGCTGCTTGCCGAAGAGGGAACGGGTGGGGACGGACGCATTGAAACCGCCCGTCGTGGAAAGATAGAAATCGTCGATCGCGACCGCCTGCGAGGACTGGTCGGCGGTGGCGGCGACGGCGAAGACGAAGTTGATGTTCGGCTGGGGGAAGCCGAGCAGGGGCACTTCCTGCGGCTCGCGATCGGAGCTGAAGTTGTTGAAGACGGTGCTGCGCAACGAGGCCCCATCCTCCGCGACGTGGACGCTGAACGTGTCCGTGGTGCCGAGCGGATTGTTCGTCACATCGATCCACACGTTGTAAACGCGATCCGCCTCGAAGGAGAAGGCGGCGTCGGTGAGTGCGCCTCCGATCCCGTTCACGGCCTGGAGCGTGAGCGGCCCGTTCGCGACGCGGTTGAGCTTCACGTAGGTGCCGATGTTCGAGGCGAAGTCCCCCTGAAAGCGGATCGTCTTCTCGGTCAGGCCGAGCTTGATGTCGACCGGCAGCTCAGGCTCGAGGGCACTGAGGCAGAAGCGGAAGAAGAGCGTGGCCGAGGAACCTTCGACGAGGGTCAGGGAACGGAGATCCTTCGCGGTGAGATCCCCGCCTCCCGTGATCCGGGTAGCCTGCGATGCGCCGACCGTCGCGACGTCGAAGACCCCGGCCGCCGGCAACCACCGCGCCTGCCCGCCGAGGGCTCCGGCATTGAGCCCCTCGAAATCCTCCACCCAGCGCCAGCCCGCCGCGACCCCCGCGCGCGGGCTCACCGAGACCATCGCCGTCACCGGGGCCTCCGCCCCGCGCGTCAGCGTCAGCGTGTAGGTCGCGGGCGCGGTCACCGGGACATCGATGCTGCCCACGCCGAAACTACTCAGGCCGGTGACGTCTCCGACATTGGGCGTGATCGTGATCGTGGCGTCCTTCGTCACGTCCCAGCGCAGGCGCGTGGTATCGCCCTCCGAGGCGACCCGGAAATCGGCGGAGAAGGAATTGACGAGCAGCGGCTCCAGCGGCGGGGCGAGGTTCGGCATCCCGTTGTCGCGGAGGTCGATGATTTCCGCCGGGGTGAGCGGGCGCTTCCAGATTGCGGCCTCGTCGATGTCCCCGTTAACCCACGCCGCCCCGGAGGTGCGGAGAACGGCCCCGAAGGAGGTGATGTTCATGTTATAGACGGTGCCGGCGGGCCGGGCGGGAATGGCGAGCGCATCGAGCACGCCGTCGATGTAGAGGGCGCGGGTGGCGGTTCCGTCGGGCTGGAGCGACTGGACGAAGGCGATATGGTGCCAGGCCACCCCGTCGAGGGGCGAAGCGGTCGACTTCAAGTGATCGATGAGCGGGGTTCCACCCTGGCGGATGAAAACATCGACGGCCGCACGCGTTCCGGTGTTCGGCGTGCCGAGGGTGAAGAGCGGATCGTTGTTCGCGTTGCTGCCCTCGGAGAAGAGCCGCTTGTCCGCCTGGCCCGAGAAATTCGCCTTGGCCCAGAAGGCGATGGTGAACGAGGCGTGTTTGTTCGCCGGAAGATCGTCCGCTCCAGCATGCGTGCGGAAAAGATAAGTGCTCCGCGTCGCGTTGAAGCGGAAGGCCATGCCGCGCACCCCCGCGACAAGGTCGGCAGAGTCCAGGTTCGCCAGCGTCAGGTCGTAGCCGTTCTTCAGATCCGGCGTCTTCGTGCCCTGTACCTCGTCGAAGGGCCAGTAGGAGACGAGATCCGTCTTCAGGCTGTCCCCCTGGGCGTGGAGGCCGGCCGGGAGCAGCGCGAGGGCGGCAAGGAGGTGGCGGAGGGATTTCATGGGGGAAGACTAGCC
>JAHEDC010000689.1 GCA_024641425.1 Verrucomicrobiales bacterium
TGGGACCATTCGGCAAGCACGGTGAGGCGTGAAGGCATGGCGAGGTCGCGACCGGCGCGGCTGAGTGCCTTGTAGCATTGCACCCGTTGCGTGAATGGCCGTTTGGGATCCCTGGCGGCGTCGATCAGCATGGCGACGCCGGATTTGTCGAGTTCGGGAGAGGCGAGGGCTGTTAGGACCGGGTCAAGTCCGGCGAGCTTGAGCGATGAAACAGGAATGCGGTTCTTCGCAATGGACGACAGAAAGCTGCTCTGGCGGTCCTTGGGAATCGAGGTGAAGTTCTTTTCAATGGCCGCGCCGATTTTCGGACTGGCCTCCCAGGTGACGGGCTCGAAATAGGGGCCGCGGTCATCGGGGCGGGTACCCCACCAGGACTTGAGATCCCATTCCTTTTCCTTGTGATAGAGGCGGGCGAGGGCGAGGAGAGCGTCGATCCGCAGGTTGCTGTCCTCCGGGGTGTCAACGATCCTGAGGAGGGCGTCCACGCTGTCCATCCGCTGGATCCGCTCCAACGAACGCAGCGCGATCGTGCGGGTGTCGGGGTTCCGGGTGGCGGCGATGAGTGGCTCGATTTGGCCGAGGGAGGCGAGAACGGCAACGGCGGTATGGGCGAGGCGCGGGGAAATTCCCTCCTCTTTCCAGCCGGGGGCGGCAGCGAGGATGTTCTTGGCCGCATCCTTCGCATCGAGGCGCTGGATGCCGATGAGTGCCTGGAGGGCGACGCGCGGGTCGGAATCGGTCAGGGCGTCGAGGTAGGGTTTGACGGGCACGCCATCGAGCTGGCTGCGGCGGTCGGTCATGGCCCGGAGCGCGTATTCGCGGATGACGGGATCGGCTGCCAGCTCGGAGAGTTCTCGGGTGGCGGCCTTGCCGTAGAGTTGCTTGAAGGTGAAGATGGCGGCCACTCTCGCGGCGATATTCTGGCCCGGGTCCCTTGCGATCGCCGAAATGCCTTTGGCGACTTCAGGTTTCGGTCCCCGCTTGAGAATCTCGCGCTGGGCTTCCATCCGCTGGACGGTGGATGCCGAGGCGAGGAGTTCGATCAGGCGCGGGGCGGTGGCCTTGGTGACATCCTCGTATTTGGCGGGTGTGCCGCCTTGCACGGTGACCTGATGGATCAAGCCGACCGGCTTGTCCTTGCCCGCGTAATTGAAACTGCCGCCACGCCAGTCGGCGAGATAGAGGCGGGAGGATCCGTCCACATCGATGTCAGTGGCATGGGGTAGTTTTTCGAAGACCTCCTGCCCGATCTCGAAGCTCGCACCCTTGCGCTTCCAAGGGTGGTAATAGACGTTGCCGGTGGTCCAGTCGCAGGAGAAAAGCATGTTGCCGAATTCGCCGGGGAATCCGGGCTCCGAGAGCCACAGGCTTCCGGTGCCGGATCCTCCGCCGTAGTCGGCAAGGGGGACAATGGCCTCATCGGCAAAATTCTGATAGAGGCGCGGATAGCCGTGGTTCCCGAGAGACGTGTAGTGGTGGAAGCGGGTGTTCCAGCCTTTGCCGTCGTTGGTGTTGTCCCGGCTGAACAGATCCAGTGTCGGGGAAATGGCGATGTCGCAGATATTGCGGACCATCAGGTCGTAGGGTTCCAGTTCCGAGCCATCCGGCCGGACGCGGACGACACCTCCTCCGTGGAGCGTGAAGGTTGAACCGTCCGCTGCCTTCGCGTTCGCCATGCCGAAGTCGCCGACCGCGATGTAGAGCCAGCCGTCGATGCCCATGCGGACGCCGTTGGTGGTGTGGTCGGCTCCCCGCGGGTGCTCGATGCCGCCGCCGAGGCCGGAGACCAGCAGCTTGTCCTCATCCGCGACACCGTCGCCATTGGTATCCCGATAGGATGACAGGAATGGCGGGTGGATCAGATAGTAGGTGTCGCCAACGAGGTCGCCACCGCGCGGGCTGTCGATCTTGGGGATGAAATGGATGAACTGGTCGGCCTTTCCATCGCCATCGGTGTCCCGGCAGCGGATGATGCGTCCCATGTCCTTTTTTTTGCCCAGGGAGCCGTTCTGGTCGGAGGAAACATAGACGTCGCCATTCGGCGCGACGCTGATGGCTGCCGGGTAGTCGGCATTCGGCGGTCCTGCGAACTCGTGGATCTCAAATCCCGCGGGAACAGCGAATGCGGAACTTGCGGCGGCGATAGGTAGCAAGAGGTGACGGATCGGACTCATGGGCGGCAACTTATACGAAGGATTTCGGGGCATTTCTCAACGGATCTCACTCCAATGGCGTGAGTAGCAGGAGAATTCGACAACGGCATATGAGTATCCATCCGTTTGCAAGATTATTCAGGGAATCCTGATGATTCGCTTTGACGAACTACGGCGCTTTCCGTAGAAGAATTCGTCCTGCAATCATGAAGTGCCCCCGTTGTGTCCAGAGAATCCACCGTGCCGCGGCGTCTTGCCCGCATTGCGGGTTCACCCTGGCGGATGCGGACGGGTGCTACGGGCGTGAGGAAGTGGGCATCCGTTGTCTAACGGACTGCGCGGGGATTCTCCGGCGTGAGGACCGTCAGAGGGTGGAGGTGGCGATGGAGGACATCAGCCGTCGGTTTCCTCAGGTCTTCGTGGCGATCTACACCGGCTCGCTGGG
>JAHEDC010000236.1 GCA_024641425.1 Verrucomicrobiales bacterium
GGGAAATAGGTGTTTACCAGATAATCGCTGACCGGTCGGATCGTGTTCTCCACGGTGTAGAGATTGAAGTCGGAACTCTGGTGACCCTGGGCGGTCGGATTCACATCCCGGCGATGATCGCCCCAGCGCGCCGACTCGGCGAACAGCGCCAGATCGAGCACGTCGGCACGCAGCCTCCAGGTCTCCAAGGCGTTCGCCGGACTCAGCACTCCGTCGCCGAAGCAGTGGCGCTGCACGCGATCGGCGAAGCGCAGCCGATAGGCGGCATTGTTGCGCAATCGCTGGTGGACGTGATTCGGTGCCGGAGAGTAGTCGTAGGTGGTGATATCGGCGCCAAGCGCCTGCGACATCGTCGCGCCAGCCTCGTTCAGCGGGCTCATCGAGAACTCCATGTCCCAAGGCAACATGATGAAAGGCGCGCCAGGGGCGCGGAGGCGTGAGGCCATCCAGTTCTGCGAGCCCCAGTCGCGATTCCCAAGATAGAAGTTGAGCAGCACATAGTCAATGAAGGCGTCGACATCGAGGTAGTCGGACACCTGACCGTAGCGCGCCGCAGTGCCGATGTCGCTGGCATCGACAATGGCGCGCAAAGCCGTCCAGGCCGCCGTGGTGCCATTGAGCGCGCGGTTTTCCTTCAGCGTGTCGTAGTCCTCGGACTTGCCTCCGAAGTAGTTGGCCATATGGTCGCCATCGCCCCGTTCATGGAGGTTGTAGACGCCCCAGTAGAGGCCGTTGACGTAGAGGTGCACCCAACGCCCGTGGGTGCCATGGTGCCCCATTTTCAAATAAAGGTCGCGCGCGAATCCGTCGCGATTGGGGTGGGCGTTGGAGGTCTGGTAGTAGTGCCAGTGGTGGAAGGAGTAGTTGGAAACCGCACGCAGTTGCAGGAAATCGAAGCGGTCGGTGGCATCCGCGCCCAGCGGGTCGTCCTTGAAGATCGGAAACTTCAGTTTTCCCGCTCCGTACTCCTTGCGGAAGCGCAAGCTGAGCGAGTGTTTCGGCGTCTGGTCCGTGCGGCTCGATTTGCCTTGGATACGCACGCCGCAGTCGACGCCGAAACCGTCTGTCAGCGCGCTGGGAAAGATCAGTTCGGCCGAGGCGGGTCGCTCCCATGCGTCGCCCTCGCCGGAGGGGTTCGAGTAGATGCCACCGGTGCCGAACATGTCGTCGACGTCCATCCCCAGGGAAATCACCGGCAACGATTGCAAGCTATAGACCAAGGTGGCGGGCGAAGTCGCTGTCGCGTTGACGACTTCGGGGTCCATCTCGTAGTCCGCCGGGCCGCCTCCCCAGTTCGCCGGATATCCAGACGGGCTGTTGCCCTGCGATCCGACTTGCTCCGCGAAGATATAGGTGTGGCTGTCGATGTCAGTCGGCTGGTATTCCGGGAAAAACGCGGCGGCGCGCAGCACGGTGGTGCCCGCGACCGGCACCGGAGCCGTGTAGAGGCTGCCGTTGGTCGGCGACGGCGGCGAGCCGTCGGTGGTGAAGTAGATCTCCGCTCCGGGCGTGGCCGAGGTGATCGCCACCGCGATCGGGCCGGTGTAATAGCCGCGATCCGGATCGAACTTGGTGTCGGCGACGAAGCCGGCCACCGGTGAGCCGTTGTTTTGAGCGCCCGGCGTCGGTGTGAGATGGTAGCCAGCCGCCGAATACGAGACATCCGGGTATTGCCTGGGGAAGGTGGGGGCGAACGCCTGGAGCACGGTCACGCCGTCGGGCGCGACCAGAGCGAGGTATTCGCCGTTGGCCGAAAGGCTGAAATTGCCGTGCAAGTTCCCGGCGGGATCGGGCATCGCATCACCCGATGCGAAAACGACGAAATACTCGCCACCTACCAACACCGTCCCCGCTGGAAACGCCCATTTGGAAAGATTCGCCGGATCGTCGGTCAGGTAGTAGCCGCCAAGATCGAGGTCATGCAGATTCGGATTGTGGATTTCGATCCAATCGGAGGCGACGCCATTGCCATCGCGAAGACCATCGACATTGTCGGCCACGAATTCGGTGATCGCCGGCGCGAACGCCATCCCGTCCACCGTGACCTGCAGGCGCGCGCTCACGTCACCTCCAGCGCCGCTGGCCACCAACGAATAGATCGTTGTCTGGGAAACCGAAATATTTCGCGAATCGACAGGGTTTCCGATGACGCCGATGCCGGGGGAGATCTCGATGCTATCGGCGCCGCTCACGTCCCAGGTGAGGACAATTTCCGCGCCCGCCGTCACCTCGGTTTCGCTGGCGGTAAATCGGTTCACGACCGGCGGAGGTATCGAGGAAGTGAGGACATCCGCGGCGCTGTCCCCGAAGACGATGTTGTCATACTGCGTTTTCCCGGCATCGCCGGCGATCTGGGGATTGTGGATGCCGAAGCCGCGGTTGGTGGCGTCGAACAGGTTCACTGAGCCGGAACCGGTCGGGTTCAGGCCGTTGGCCACGTCCGCGAGCGAAGACGGGTTGTACCAGATCTTGACGGTCTCCGTTCCCGCGCGGTCGGGTCCTGACATTTCGACGCGGAACACGACCAGTGTCGTCCCGGTTGGCGACGGCGCGATGTCGACGTTGGGCACGGCGACGCCCCCGGTATCGAAGAGGCGCACGCGTGTGCCGGCGGTGTCGCTGTGGAAGCTGATCCGGCCACCGCCGACAATGGTGGAGAAGTTGATGTAGTCGTTAGGTACTCCGGGTGCCCACAGGAACCTCCCGTAAAACACCTGCGACGCGTGCGAGCCGACGCTGCCACCGCCCGCATCGGCGATCAGCAGGTTACCGGTATTGCCGTTCCCATAGCCATTTCCACTGCCGTCCGCCTCGACCACCAGGTTGCCGACCGCGTAGGTCAGGTCCCTATTCCCGGTTGTCCCTCCACGGTCCGTGAACAGGATTCCCGCATGGCACGGGGATGCCAGCGTCACTGTGGCAGCGATCGCAAAGGCGGGAAAACAGGTCTGGCGTAGGGCGTGCATTTGCGTGCGAGTGGGGCGGTGGATCAGTGGGGGGCGACGCGCTTCAGGCCCGCAAGAGGCGCAATGGCGATTGTTCAGGCCGTGCGCCTCCGTCGAATCAGGAAGGAGCCTCCGACCATCCCGATCAGGCCCAGAGAAGATGGCTCGGGGATCTGCGTGATGCTCAGCGCGTTCAACACGACGCCGTCGCCTGGAATCGGGAGGTCGTTGCCGCCCTCGACGAAGGTGAACGCCGCGGTACCCGCGCCGTTGGCGGTGATGCTGAAGCTGGTGAGGCTGTCCTTCAAGGTCACGAGCCCGGTCGGTCCCGTCCCCACCGTCGTATCGATCAGGCCATTGCCGGGGCTCCAGTTGGTCGCGCGGTCGGTGTAGGCGACGAAGTCGTAGAGCGAATTGGGGCTCAGGTTTGTCAGGGTGATGGTTACAAACGAATTGTTCCGGGACGAGAAAATCCCGTCGATGATGGCAAAGGACTGGTCGAAGGGGGCCACATCGCCGTTCCCGTTGATGCCGTTGCCACCGTAGCCTGCGGTGGTGGTAACCCAGGTAACGGTGATATCCCAGCCTGTGTCGGATCCGTCGGTTGTCGCCAGCAAGTTGGTCGGGCTATTGGTGTCCACGCCCGTCCAGAAATTCCCCCCTTGGGCCGTGGCGGGCGTCGGTGTCGCTGACGCGAAATCGACGAGTGCGGTGACCGCATGGCTCGATCCGGTAAGACCGACGAGGGCCAACGCGATGGTCTGTATGCTCTTCAATTTGTTCATGTGTTGTGTTTTACGTTTTTGGTTTTGGTGTGTCGTCTGCGGCTATCTGGGCTGGTGAGTTTCCATAAGACGGCGAACGCTCACCGTCGAGAGGTTCCCCTCGAAGAGGAATACCTCGTCGATGTTTCCATGAAGCCAACGCTGAACGGTGGGGTAGACCTGCCCGATTGCGAGAGGTCGATCCGCTTCGGTCTCGATGGGGGCATCCCCCGTGCTGTCGGAGCCCATGGTCAGCTTTTCAGGCCTTCCATCGACGTAGATGCGCACACTTGGACGGCCGCTGCCGTCCAGGCGCATATCGTCGACCACGGCGATGTGATGCCAATCCCCGTCGGCGATATTGGTGCCGCCATTTGCGAAGCCACCGCCATAGGATACCCGCGGCACGGCCCCGTTCCCGCCATTTGGCAGAGGTTGCGCCCGCAGGCGCCAGTAGGAATTCTCCGCGTGACGGGTCTCATCCTGGCGACCCCACTCCGCGATGATCGCCCACCCGTCCGGATCATTCGGGTACAGTTTCAGCCAGCACGCGAAAGTTCTCGGCGTGTGCCCCAAGATGCCGTTCCAGTCCGTCATCACATAATCGCCGCGACCATCGAAGGACAATGCATTCCCCCTCTTGCCGGGTTCCAGACGCGTCTCTGCGGGGCGTCCGTCGCTTTGCTCGGGCACCGTTGCGATGCGTTGCACCGCCGCGTGACTGCCGGTGGGCTGGAAGGGTTCGTCACCATCGAACGACCAGTGCAGATAGGGCGGATCCACAGGCAGGTCGGTGGCAAAATCGCGCACCGGCGGGATTGTCCTGAGTTCGCCTCCGGCTATGCCTGCCCGCGCGTGGCCCGCCTGCAGATCGACTACCGCCGATTCCGAAGATTCCCCGCGGAGGCTCACCCGGACGGTTCCCTCGAAGACATGCACCTCGTCGTCTCCCTCAGGGGACGATCGGAGGGCGAATTCCGTTCCCAGATCGACCACATCCAGGTCCGGCGTGCGAACCCGGAATCCCCGCGCCGCCTCCGGAACCCTTATCCAGATCTCGCCATGGTCGAGTTCCATCAGACCTTCCTTAGCGAGCAGGAACTCCGACGCCCCCTGCACGATCGCGCGCACCCCCGAGGAAAAGTTGATCTCGACCGCCCCCTGGTGAAGCACAAATCGTTCTCCGATATCAATGGTGTTCAGGTTCGCTGCATTGTTGTCGGACCGCACAAGCTGAAACCGTGTCCCCGGGCTGAAGGCGAAGGTCGCGGCGGGCGCCTTGATCAGAACGTGACGAAAGCCCCAGCCGACAAGCAGGAGGGCCACGCAAGCGGCGACGAGCGCAAGATTCCATGCGCGCCTCAGGCTGTGTCTTCGCGCAAGCGCCATGGCCTCTGATCTGTCGGCCACGCAGGCTGGCGCGCCGTTTACGAGGGTCAGCATCGCGGCGTCGAGGGCCGCGTGCTGACAATAGAGCTCGAAGGTTGCATGATCGGACTTCATACGGGACACCAATTCGGCGCAAAGTGCCTCTTCCAGTTCCCCGTCGAGAAACTGCTGCACGCGCAGATCCAGCTCTTGTCCTTTCATTCCGTGGCGGCTCCTTTCGCGAGGCTGTATTCGAGGCACTTGCGGAGGGCGCCCCGGATCCGGTGCAGCGCCACTTTCAGGGCCCCCGGGCTTCGCCCGATGGCGACCGATGACTGGGCCAGGGACTTGCCCTGCTGGTAGTATTGGAAAATGACAAGGCGGTCGCGCTCGCTCAGTTTCGCGAGGCAGAAATTCAAGGCCTTGAGAACGGCCCGGGAATCACGACCGTGTCCCGGCGTTTCCGAGACATAGCGTTCCATGATCGACTGGGCGAGATCCTGGTCGAAGATCAGCCATCCCTTGCGTTTGCGTTCCGTCATCCAGGCTCTCGCTTCCCAATAGGCGACCGCAAGCGCCCATGCCCGGAAATTCGATTCCGGCTCGAACTCCGAACGCTTCTGCCAAAGCACGAGATTCGCCCGTTGCAGGATGTCGGTGACTTCCGAATCTCCCGGCAACAGGCTGTTCAAATAAGAGTAAAGCGCGCCCTGGTGGAGGGTCAGATTGGCGACAAAGGCGGCATCCGTCGCTTCGACGTCCTCGCCTCGAGCCGGTGACGAGGCATGGGCTTCGGATTGATTGTTGGGACTGGAAGAAGACGGCTCCACTAATGAAGGACAGCGGCTTTCAGGAGATGGTTAGGGAATTCTTGCTGAAATCTCCGCTAGGCCACGATAATGCGGATCAAGAACATGAAGGTTATGGGAAATGTGAATTGCATTCTCCTTGGGGCATCGCCGGTGGAGGGATGACTCCGATACCGTAGACGTTTTCTGGATCCCGGAAGGAAATTCTCGTCGCCGCGAATGCCGGCGTGCCTTCCGCAGAATTCCTCCGGATTCCCTTCGCAAGAAATGGGCCCGAAGGCGACGGGGATCATACGTCGGTTGGAAGGGCGGCGAGCGCGTCCGATTCAGGCCGCTATGCCCATCATCGATTTCGGGCTTGGAAATTCCTCCCGCCCATCCATGGTGTGCCGGAAGTGAGTTCCCTCGTTCCTTTCTCCCCCGACGTGCGTGCCGTGCCGGAATCCATGCCTGTGGTCGCGGGAGTGGAGGTGATCCGCTGGGCGGGAGGCGGCGGCATGGGAGAAGTCTGGCAGGCCCTGCAGTTGGCCGAGCAGCGGGTCGTCGCCCTCAAGGTGATGCGCCCGCTTTCCGGGAGTCCGGCGGATCGTCGCCATGCGGAGGAGCGCTTTCGTCGCGAAATCGCCGTCGCCGCGCAATTCGATGATCCGGCGTTGGCACGGGTTTTCGGGAGCGGCGTCGCGGAGGACGGGCGCTTGTTCTACCTCATGGAGTGGGTCGAGGGCGACGTCCTCACCGACTTCCTGGAGAAAGTCCGTCCCGCCCTCCGCGAGCGGGTGCGCCTGGGGGAGGCCTTGTGCCGTGGCGTGGCCTGTCTCCATGCCGAAGGCTTCGTGCATCGCGACCTGAAACCGTCCAACATTCTCGTCCTCGCGGATGGAATGCCGAAAATCATCGATCTGGGGCTGGCGCGTTCGCTTATCGACGGGGAAATGGGGATGACCCTTTCTCGGGAAGGCACGGTGATCGGAACGCCCGGATTCATGGCTCCGGAACAGGCTGCCGGCGAACTGCGGAAAATCGGGCTGCCTACCGATGTGTGGACGTTGGGAGTCCTGCTCTATTACCTCGCGACGGGCCGCTGGCCGATTGCAATGGAAGGCGGCACCGGGGAGGTGCTCGCCCGCGTCCTCACTGCCGAGCCCGCGCGCCCTCGGGTCTTGGATCGGAAAATCCCGCATGACCTCGAGGCGATCCTCCTCTATTGCCTGGCGCGCGAACCTTCGTCCCGCTACCCGAACGCGGAAGCGCTCGCCGAGGACCTGCGCCATTATGAGGCGGGGGAACCGGTATCCGCGCGGGGCGCGACTCTCGGCTATGTGCTCTCCAAAGCCGTCAAACGCCACCGCTCCGCCGTCACGCTGGTGGCCGGGGCGGCTGTTGCCCTGCTGGGCTTCGGTGCCTGGCACTGGCACGTGCAACGCCGCACCAACGAGCAACTGCGAACGGCGCTCGACGAGGCGATGAATCTCCGCTCGTTCCTTCTTTTCGACCTCCGCTGGGACTTCGAGCGTTCGGGACAGGAGGACATCCTGACCGGTGCCGCGCTGCGGGCCGGCGAGTTTGCCAGACAGGCGGCCACGGCCAAACTTCCTTCTGGAGCCCGCTTCGACGCGCGCCGCTTCGAGGCCCTCTCCGCGAACCTCCGTGGTCAGGCCGCCGCGTTTCGGGAGAACCTTGCCGAGGCCTTGTCGGAATTCGAGGCCGAGCACGCTTTGAACCGACAACTTGCCGCCGCCTATCCCGATGACTCCCTTGTCGCCCTGGATCAGGTGGCCAGCGCGGCCAACGTGGCCGCGCTGCTCTTCCGCCTCGAGCGTCCGGGCGAGGTCCCCTCCTTGCTCGACGAGGCCTTCGGCAGTCTGGAACGTGTGGGGCCCGGACAACTTCCCCCGGAGTCCCCTGCGGACTCGCTGTCCCTGCTCGGCGTCCGTCTGGAGAATCTGCGGGCGCGCGCCTGTCGCGAAACCGGTCGATGGCCCGAAGCCGAGGCCGCCTCCGCCCGGGCCTGGAAACTTCTCGTGGCCGAGAACCCCATCGGCGAGACGAAACCGGAACTCGCGATCCTCTATGCTTCCACCCGTCTGGAAGAAGCCCGGATCGCCCGCGGAATGGGACAATGGGAACACGCGATCGATGTCCTGCGCGACGTCCTTCCCCGGATCGAGGACGAGACGCTGCCACCCGCAGCCCGCTTCGCCGCCCTTGCGACCAATCGCAGCGAGATCGCGCTCGCTCTCTCCGATGGCAGACGATTCGACGAGGTTGTCTTCTGGTTTGAGCAAGCCGGGGAGGATCTCGGGAACATGCGGAAAGCGGGCTATTTCGAGCCCTCCATGTGGCGGGAACGCGAGATCGCCCGCCTCGCCCAGCAGGTCGCCGCGCGACTGCTCGACGAGCGCCGCTTCGACCCCGCCGACGATCTCCTCCGTCTCAGCGCGCGTCTGCTGCAAGTCCGCTACCACCGTCCCGCTGCGATGCGCGTTCCCAATGCCGACCTGATCCGCCAGAGTGCGCTTACCGCCCGCACCCGCCGCTTCAAGGGGGATTTTCCGGGCGCGGCCCTTTCCTTTTCCCGGGCCATCGACGGTTGCGCGAAAGCGATCGAGGACGATCCCGACGATCCGGCCTGGCTCATCGAATCCGCGGACCATTGTCTTTCCCTGGCCGGTATCCTCCACGACCACCCGCGCGCCGACTCCGGCAAGAGCGAAGACGAGTACTACGCCCGCGCCGCCCGCGAACTGGAGCAGGCGGCGGCTCACCCGAAACTCACCGCCGACCAGCACGAGGAGATCGCCCGCCACCGCACCCGCCTGCCCTCCGGATTTCCCGCATCTTCCCCGCCGGTTTTGCCCTGAGCCGACACGGTTTCCTATTCCCCGACCGCACTATCCCCCAGGATCGCCACCAGTGCCTGCCACTCGGCATCGATCTCCTCCTCGGTTGGCTCGTGCAGGGTATCGGCGATGCGTCGCCGCAGGAGATGCCGGAAGCGCAGCCGCAGCCGGTGCACGGCCACTGCAACTCTTCCTTCGGACGTTCCCAATGCACGGGCCGCATCGAGATAGGAATCGACTTTGGGGAGGTGGATCGTGAGAAATTGCCGGAGCACCTTGAACTCGGCGCCCTTTCCCGCCGCTTCCCGCTCGACGGCCAATTGATCGAGGGTGCCTTCCACTACCAGCAGCGACCAGCGCCGGTGGTAGATCGATTCGGGCGTGCGCGTGTCCGTAGGTTCCTCCGCATATCTCGCTTCGCCGTAGGCCCAGTCAATCGCGACGTGTTCGGCACCGCCACCCCGCTTCTTCGCCCGAGCCCGTCGATCGGCCGTCCCAAGGTGGCGTTTGAACACAGTGAGAAGGAAAGTTCGTAACTTCCCCTTCTCCGCATCGGCTTCCGCCCAGAGGTTTTTCCCATTCAGCGCCACGAAGAAATCCTGCACCCCATCCTCCGCGTCCTCCGGCTGCTTTCCGGTTTTCCGGGCGAAGACATAGAGCGGGTACCAGTAGGCCTGGTACAAGTCCGCCAGCGCCGCCCGGTGCCCCGGATCCTCCACGCGCGAAGCCCGCAGGATGAGACTCCAGCGGGTGTCGGGGAACT
>JAHEDC010000690.1 GCA_024641425.1 Verrucomicrobiales bacterium
TTCCACGTAATCCTTCCAGTCCAGCCCTAGGTGGTCAAAAGCGTGGACAAGGAACTCTTCCACCGAATGGGTTTCACCGGTGGCCACCACGAAATCATCCGGCTCGTGGTGCTGCAGCATTCGCCACATGGCTTCCACATAGTCGGGCGCAAAACCCCAGTCGCGCTTGGCCACCAGGTTCCCCAAATAGAGTTTGTCCTGCAGGCCAACCTTAATGCGGGCCGCCGCCCGAGTGATCTTGCGCGTTACGAAACTCTCGCCGCGCCGTGGCGACTCGTGATTGAAGAGGATTCCGCAGCAGGCAAATAAGTCGTACGCTTCGCGGTAGTTTTGGGTCTGGTAGTGCGCAAAGACCTTGGCGCAAGCGTAAGGGCTGCGAGGGTGAAACGGCGTGGCCTCGGACTGCGGAACGTGAGCGACTTTGCCGAACATCTCGCTGGAGGAGGCTTGGTAGAACTTGGCGGGCACCTTCATGCGGCGCACGCCCTCAAGCAGGTTCATGGCACCAACTGCGTCCACTTCCACCGTAAAGGCAGGCTCGTCGAAGGAAACCCTCACATGGGACTGGGCTGCCAAATTGTAGACTTCATCCGGCTGGATGGCATCGAGCAGATCGCGAAGGCGCAGCCCGTCCGTCATGTCGCCGTAGTGGAGGAAGAACTTGGCGCCGGATTCGTGGGGATCGACGTAGAGGTGATCGATGCGCGTCCGGGTCACCGTACTGGTGCGCCGCACCAAGCCGTGAACCTCGTAGCCCTTCTCCAGCAGAAACTCCGCCAGATAGGACCCGTCTTGACCGGTGATGCCGGTGATGAATGCGCGTTTTGCCATGGCAAGCCTGCGCCGCGGATACCGCAGCGATCCAAGGGAGTCAAGGTTGCAGGCAGGGGTCGGCTCGGCCGCAAGGCCATCCCCTGCATCGCGCACTTTGCATCGGGTTCGCCCCCATCTATCTTCCTCCCGGCCCACTTCCATGGATGCCGGACCAAGCTACGGAGTTTCTCCAGGTGCCGGGAGCGGGAGAAAGAGCAACATGAACATCTTGGTTACTGGCGGCGCCGGATTCATCGGTTCGAATTTCCTGCGGATGTCAGTGCCCAATCGGCCGTCCGACTCCTTCCTGAATCTCGACAAACTCACCTACGCGGCCAATCCGGCCAACTTGGCCGGCATCGAAAGCCTGCCCAACTACCAGTTTGAGCGCCTCGACATCGCCGACGGGAAAGCGGTCGGCGAGGCATTTTCCCGCTTTTTGCCCGACTTGGTGGTTCACTTCGCGGCCGAAAGCCACGTGGACCGCAGCATCCGAAGCCCCGGCGACTTCGTGCAAGCCAACGTGGTAGGAACCTTTCAGTTGCTCGAAGCCTTTCGCACGCACAGCGCCGCGCGGCCCGGCGCGCTGTTCCACCACGTGAGCACCGATGAGGTTTACGGCTCCGTGGAAGGCGACGCCCGCTTCGTGGAGACTACACGCTACGATCCATCCAGCCCCTACTCTGCGTCCAAAGCAGCGGCCGACCATCTCGTTCGCGCCTATTGGCGTACCTACGGACTGCCGGTGCGGATCACGAACTGCTCCAACAACTACGGCCCCTACCAGTTCCCCGAAAAACTCATCCCGCTGATGATCCTGAACGCGCTGGAGGGGAAACCGCTGCCCATTTATGGGCGCGGCCTCAACGTTCGCGACTGGCTCTTCGTGGAGGACCACTGCGACGCGATCTGGGCCGTGGTCGAGCGAGGGAAGAACGGTGAGACCTACAACATCGGCGGCAACTGCGAGCGCGCGAACATGGAAGTGGTCAACACCATTTGCGAAGTGGTGGCCGAGGAAACGGGCACGCCGGTTGTCGAGTTAAAAAAGCTGATCACCTACGTGGAAGATCGCCCCGGCCACGACCTGCGCTACGCCATTGACGCCAGCAAGATTGCCGCGGAGTGCGGCTGGGTCCCGAAGCACAGCTTCAAGGAGGCGCTACTGGAGACGGTTCGCTGGTACAGGCAGGAGCGTGCGTGGGTGGACGGCGTTCGCAGCGGCGAGTACCTTCGCTGGGTCGAAACCAACTACGGCGCGCGGTCCTGACGCGCTTGGCAGTCCCCAACTATGAAGATCCTTCCCACCGAAATCCCGGACGTTCTTCTGATCGAACCGCAGGTTTTCCGAGACGGTCGCGGTTCATTCTTTGAGAGTTGGTCAGAGGCCCGTTACGCCGAGGCCAGCATACCCGGCCCCTTCGTCCAAGACAGTGTGTCGGTCTCCCTCCAAGGGGTGCTGCGCGGCCTTCACCTCCAGAGCCCCAACGGTCAGGGCAAGTTGGTCAGCGCCTTGGCTGGCGAGGTCTTCGACGTAGCGGTGGATCTGAGGGTCGGCTCGCCGACTTTCCGAAAATGGGTCGGGGTCACCCTTTCCGGCGAAAATCGCAGGCAACTCTGGATTCCGGCTGGGTTCGCCCACGGGTTCTGCGTGCTGAGCACGGAGGCGCTCTTCCATTACAAGTGCACCGCCTGCTATCACCCGCAGAGCGAATTATCTGTTGTATGGAACGATCCCGACATCGCCGTCGAATGGCCCTTG
>JAHEDC010000237.1 GCA_024641425.1 Verrucomicrobiales bacterium
CGAGGCGAGCGGTTCGAGCGCGTCGCTTTGGGCCCTCCTTCTCGCGCGCTGGTCGGAAGTGGATCCTGCGGCGATGGTGGCCTTCGTGGAGGGGCAGGACGGACACGCGGCGCTCCCGGCTGTGTTGGAGATGGCCTTTCTCGCCTGGGGCGCAGTGGATGCCGAAGGGGCGTTCGCGGCGGTGCGTTCACGCCCCGAGAGACTGCGTTGGGCAGCGTTGCGGGGGATGGCGGAAAGCGATCCCGCACAGGCGGCGGAATGGGCGCTGAGAATGCCCGATGCTCAATTCGCCTTGCGCCAGGTGGTGAAGGCGGGCGGATTGCCGGAGGAAGCGATGCGTGCGCTTCTTCCCCGATGCGTTTACGATGGATCGCGCCAGCCCCTGCAGGAGGAAATGGTCGCCCGCCTCGCCGAGACGGACCCGGCAGCGGCCGTCGAGGCGGCCCAGCGGGCGGGGAGAATCTGGGAGGATCCGGTCGCGATGGCAGTGGGAGAGATTGCCCGCCATGATCCGCAAGCGGCGATTGGAGAGTGGGAGAAATTGCCCGATTCGCGGCAGCGCGCGCTTTCTTCCGTGAGTCTGGTGAAGGCCTGGGCGGGGGAGGATCCCGGTGCCGCTGAACGTTGGGCGCGAGCCTCGCTCCCGACGCCGGTATTGCACTCGGCTCTTCTGGAAATCGCCGCGATGATCGGGGGCCAGGACCCGCGGGCGGGGTTGGCCTTGGTCGATGAAGTCGGCTGGGGTGAGGTGGGGAGGTTCTATGACGTCGTTCGGTATGAGAAAGGGGTCGCACGGCATCCACAATCCCACGAGCACACGCGGAGTCTGGCCGTGGCTGCGGCGATGGTCCGTCAGCTTGCGATCACGGATCCGGAGGCCGCGCGCGCCTATATCGCCGGGGTGACCGACGGCGTCAGGGACGAACTCACCAAAGCGGCTGGCTTTTCGGCACCCGTTCCATGAAGCGCTTCCTTTACTTGTTCACGGCCTTGGTCATCGGTCTCGGCTTCGGTTGGTTCACGCTGCCGGTCGGGGACGATGGGCCCCGCACCGAAATGGCGGCTCCGTCCCGGGACGCGGATCCTCATGGAGGAACAATCACTCGACAGCCCCACGGGGAAATCTCGCGCCTGTTCGCTAACACGCTCGATTCTCCCTCCGACTGTCAGGCCGAGCTCGACGCGCTGAAGGTGCTCCGGGGCCAGGAGCACCCGCTGTTGCTCGCCGCCCTCCGCGACCGTGCCCTGCGCCGCTGGGTGGAACTCGATGCCGAGAGCGCGCTCGCCTTCGCCGAACAGGAAGTGCGGGGAGAATACGAGCCGGGAGTGGCGGCCGACCTCTTCCGCGTGTGGCTGGATTTGGATGTGGACTCGGCGCTGGAAAGTTTCGCGCAGGCTAGCCCGTCGCTCGTCATGGCAACGCGACGCGATTTCTTCTCGGACTTTGCCCGCCTCGACCCGCGCCGGGCAGCGGAGGAACTGGCGAAACCCCGCTGGGAGGGCCTTCGCGGCGGTCATCAGGGGCCCGCCTATGGTGTCTTCACCCTCTGGGCCTCGGAGGATCCCCGCGCGGCTGCGGAGGCGGCGCGGAAATGGCCGCATGGAGGCGGCTATGATTTTTCCGAATCCATCGCGCGAATTTGGGCCGAGAAGGATCCCGCTGCGGCGTGGGACTTCTACGGGAAAGAGAATCCGGACGATCCCGGCGACCGGTGGCAGAGGTCCCAGCTTTCCCAGCTGCTGGCGGGTTATCTTCTAGAGCAGGATCCGCATGCCGATTTGGGTGAATTTTCGGAACACGAGAAACAGGAACTCGCTCGTAACTGGGCGGATCGGAATCCCGAATCGGCGATCGCCTTCGCCCTTTCGCGCCCGGATGACGACGTGCTCGCGCGCTCACTGCTGGCGCAAGCCTCCAGACAACTTGCGACTCCGGAGCCCGAAAGGGCTTTGGAATTGTTCCTGCAAAGGGACGGTTCCTCCCGCGAGTATGAGAACCGGGAAACCCTGCGGCAGGCCTTCGCTTCCCTCGCGGCGTCCGGCGTCGATGCCGGAATGGAGCGCTGGACGACCCTCCCCGAGGCCTACAAAAGTGACGCCCTCTCCGGGGTCCTGACCTTCCAGTTCGCCGCCGATCCGCTGGCGGCGGTGGCCCGCTGGCGGGAGTGGTTCGGGGATCCTGCCATCCGTCCCTCGCTGTTGCCCGCGATGGCGGTAGCCCTTTCCTGGGGGCACGGCGGCGGGGCACAGGATGTCGGGGTGGTCGTTCAGGCGATTCCCGAATTCGGTGAGCATGTCCGGGAGTACGTCCTCCAGGGCTGGGTCAAGACCGACCCGGAGGAAGCGGCGGACTTCATCGCCGAGCGGGTGCGTGCCAGTGGAGGGGCCGACATCGGCGACCAGGAGGCCATCGCCGAGCTTACCTTCTCCCGTCCCGAGTTTACGGCCCAGTGGCTCCCCGGATTGCCCGAGGGCGCGTTCCGTAACGACGCGGCTGCCGCACTCGCCGCGAACTGGTCGCGTTTCAATCCCGCCGCCGCCGCGCTCTGGGTGGCCGGTTTACGAGACGGCGCGATGAAGGCATCCGCCGCACGCGCTCTCGCGGGCTCCGAATGACGGGGATTCGCATGAATCGACGCTCGTATTTCTAATAACGCCTTCGCCTTCCTAAGGACGGGAGGTCAGGCGGGTTCGAAAGTAGAGGCGCCCTGCGCCTGATGCCGGGCGAGACCAGATTTCCTCGGCACGTCCGTCGCCGAGGGGGGTGATGCGGAGGCGCTCGAAATCTTCGGCATGCCAGCTTAAGAGGTCAGAGGAACATTCGGGAATGATTTCCGCATCGTCGGCACCAAGCCACGTAGTAAGCGAGTACTCGATCACACCCTCCGAAGCAAGGCGCACGGAGGACGCGGAAAGCGCGTAGGAGAGAAGGTCGCCTCCAACGAACGGCGCCGCGTCGCCCGCGCCGGGGCTCCCTCCGGAATGGACGCTGGGCCGCCAGGACGCGGGAGAGTTTGGATCGCCCGCGACGAAGGTGAGCGAATGTCCCTCGCCGTCCGTTCCACCGGGCCAGGGTGCGTCGTCACCGTAGGTGAGGCTCCAGAGCACGGTGCCGTTGGTCTGTTGGAGTGAAAGGGTATCACCGCCATTGCCAAGGGCTCCGGCGTAGACGCCCGCGAACGGGACGCCGGGGTAAGCGGTGGCGAAAGCAGAGGCGCTCCTGACCAGGATCAGTCGGCCCCCTGGTGCGAGGGTCGTGGGGTTGCCTTCGGCGAGGTCGAACTGGATTCCACCCCGGAGGAGCAGATCCGTGAGATGGTGGCTCACGGAACCGAGGTTGGCGAGCTCGATGAACTCCGCGTCGCCCGATAGCGGAGGGGCGGGATGGTACATGATCTCGGTAACGCGGAGGTCGCTGGCCCTGTTGCCGACCAGAAAGAGCGCCTCGTCAATAGGCGACCAGGCAGCGCCCGAATAGGCGCGGGTTCGCACGAGAGTGTCTCCGCTGAAGGGGATGCCGCCGGTGCCGGGAGCGAGGGCATCGCCGGCGAGCGAGAGGTCGAAGCCCAGATCCGAGGAAGTCAGGGAGGACTGGTGAATTTCGACAGCGAGGACGTTCACGCTTTCGGCGAGCAAGGTGGGAGAAATCGGGAATTCGAGGAAGAGACCCTCGGCGTTGCCGGTGACGTCGCTGGCGAAAGTACCCGCCGTGATCGTGGTGATACCGGAGGGAAAGCCCGAGCGCGCGATCTCCCGCCCGTTGAGATAGACCACCGCGCCATCGTCGCGCATGAGACGCAGGCGAAGGGTCGAGAATCGCCCGATGTCCGCCACGGTGAAGGGGTGTCGGAAGTAGGTGGTCGTGTGCTTCATGAAGGGATCGCCGTAGTTGAGCTGCGTCTGGATCGTCGCGCCGCTGATCGAGCCGTAACCGAGGGGCGCGCCACCGCTGGCCCAGGCCGAGTCCGTGAAAAACGGATGCTTCCAGTGGTCGCTTCCATAGGCGGGATCGCCCATGACGACCGCGCTCGAACCGAGGTCGCTTCCGTTATCCAGATAGCGCCACGTACTGGCGACGGGCACGAGGATTTCCTCGCGGGGCACGGCGTTGAAGGCTTTGGCGGAAGGGGAAACTCCGCCGCCCGCGAGCCGGGGATCGCTCCCGTCGGTCGTGTAGTAGAGTGTTCCCGTCTGTCCGGCCGGGTGGGTCAGCGAGAGGACAAAACCCGGCCCGACCTCGCCTCCGCGCATGGGTGAGAAGAGCGGCGCGCTCACGCCGGGAAAGAGTCCGCCGTTTCGCAGTTGATTGAGAACGGTGGCGCCGCGGGTGGTAAGGTAGTTGTTCCGGATGTTCTCGACTTCGGTAATCCAGTCGGCGCGGTCGTAGGGATTGGAGGGGCGCAGGAGGCTGCCCCAGCGCGCGGAGTCGCCGACGATGGCGCGGTCGACAGTGCGCGCGTGGCGCAGGAAGAGGGCATCGGCACGTGCCCGGGTGAGCGCACCGCCATTGAAGAGGTGCTTCTGGGCACGGTCGGCGAAGAGCATCCGGTATTCGGCATTATTCCGCAGGGCGTGATGGAGTTCGGTCGAGGTATCGGTCACCTGCTGGCCGGTTGAATCCGAGTTCGTGCTCAGGAAGGTCTCCTCCGCATCCCAGCAGTAGAAGCGGAAGGGGCCGCTGCGGGTGCGGTCACGGAGGGCGTAGGTGTTGTTGTCCACCCAATCGCTGTTCCCCGCGTAGAAATTGAGGAGCATGTAGTCGGCGAAGGCGGGGAGGTCGAGGAGTTGGGCAATGGCCGCGAAAGTGACCGGATTCGTGGTGCCGCTCCGGGCGAGGGAAACGAGTGAATTCCATCCCGCATCCGATCCGGCCGCAGTGCTGTGGCCCACGCCGCGGATCCACTTCATGACATCGTAGTCCTCGTCGAGGCCGCCGAAATGCGAGGACGCGAAGTGTTCGTCGGGGCGCTCGACGGGGTTGTAGAGGCCCCAGTAGTGGCCGTTCACGTAAAGGTGCACGAAATTTCCCGCGACATGGTCGCTTCCCATTTCCGCCTGGAGATCACGTACGAACTGGTCGCGGAGGTAGGTGTTACGTTCCAGCGAATTGCCGCCGCCGGAGAGGGCCCGCCACGGACTCGGCCAGGCCTTGCCGTTCCCTGAGCGCAGGATGATCCGGTCGTAGGAATCCGCTTCCGAATCAGGAAAAAGAGGAAAGTTCAGTTTCGCGTCGCCGTATTCGGAGCGGAAATAGAGGCGGAAGGATTTCTTCAGCATCTCGGGGAAGCGGTTCCAGCCGCCATGGGTGCGGATGCCGCAATTCGCCTGGTGGGTTTCGCCCGAAGCGGGATCGATGTATTCGATGGACGCCCTCCGCTCCCAGAATCGCCCCCGCTGCTGCGCGTTGACGTGGATTCCGCTTACAGGATCGAATAACTCGGCGGCATCCATGACGAGTGACATTGTTGGAATGGCGAGAAGGGCCTCGCGCATGCCGAAGGATTGACCGTCGCGGTCGGTGAGCGGCAGTGAGGCCACGACGCTGTCGTCCATTCCGAAGTGGGAGAAGGCGGGCACCGGGCTGACGACGCCGGTCAGAGTGGGCGCCCACGCGAGGGGAAAATTCGGGGGTGTCGACGATTGCGCCCCGACATCGTTCGCGAAGAGGTAGGTCTGAGTGTCGACGTCGGTCGGCAAGTAGCCGTCGCGGAAGGCGGCGGCGCGCAGAATGGTGGTCGTCGAGACGGTGAGGGGAGCGGTGTGAACGGCAGCCTTGGGATTGGTCGGTGACGGTTCCGACCCGTCGGTAGTGGTGTAAATGACGGCCCCGGGGGTCTCGCTTGTGATGCTGACGGCCTGGGGCTGATCGTAGAAGCCGCGTTGTAGGGAGAAGCGCGTGTCGGCAACGAATCCGTCGACGAAACCGGATGCGCTGGATTCGCCCGGAGTCGGGGTCAGGAAATACTTAGGTTGCCCGTTCCAGTCCGTGCCGTAGGAAATGTCGGCGCGCTGCTTCGGGTAGGTGAAGGACTGGAGGATCAGGCCCGCCGGATCGAGGAAGGCGAGATACTGGTCCGCTGCGTTGTTCAGCTTGAAGCCGGTCGCCACGATGCCATCGAGGGCGAGGGTGTCGGCATCGATGATGAGGAAGGCACCGGGGAGAAGGGAGGTCGGCGGGAAGACGAAGCGGGCGGGGGCTCCCGGATCATCGGTGAGACGATAGCCTCCGAGATCGATGGCGACGGAGTTGGGATTCCAGATCTCGATCCAATCCGGGGTGCTGCCATCGCTGCGGACGACAGTGCGGGTGTTTGCGGCCATGAACTCGGTGAGGGAGGGCGGAAGGAGGGATCCATCGACGGTGACGCCGAGACTTCGGCTGCGACTGCCGTTAGTGTTTGTTGCGACGAGAGTGTAGACGCGACTCGCGGAGGGGGCGGCGGAGGTCGATCCGGAGCCTGCCACGATGCCGGTCCCGATGAGTTCTACGGTATCGGCGCCTTCCGTCTGCCAGTTGAGGGTAATCGCTTGTCCACTGTTGATCGTGGTCGGGGTGGCCTCAAAAACGGGGATCGTGGGCAAGAGATCGATCTCCGCGAAGACCCGGATTTCGCCGAAGTGCAACAGCGTTGTGGCAGCGGAAGGGTTTGTGCGACCTTCCTCGAAACCGACGCGGAGAGAACGGGCGACAACTCCGGATGGAACATCGAAGGCCACGACCTGCCCGGGGCCGGGGTCGGTGAGCTGGCTGTTGAAGACGGAATCGCCTTCGCCATCGAAAAGTCGAACGGTGCTCCCGCTGAGCCGCCCACCGCAGCAGTCCGCGCGCATCACGATCTCAAGGCGGACGACTTCGTAGTCGCCGTCAAGGACGAGGCTCCAGGAGTTCCCCGGCGTTGAGGAGTCGGTGTGGGAAAAGGTCGCCGGGTTCCCATCGATGGCGAGTCGGGCCGGGTACTGGCCGCCGTTCCATTCGGAGGTCTGGGAGGCCGTGCCGGAACGGGCGATATCCACCCTTTCCGCACGGGCGAAATCGATGCCGGTAAGGGCCGCAACGGCCGTCAGGAAGCAGAATAATCGGGGCGAGGACATGCAAAAGTGCGCGCTCGAGGGCGCATCACAAAGAGTCCGCAATTTTCGCGCCGGTTGCAAGCCCTCGCTCGCACTACGCACCGAGCGCTCGGATCGCGGCGAGCTTGAGCAGGCTGGCCACGGAAAGGGCATCGCGGATTTCGCCCGACACGGCCATGTGGATCGCCTCGTCCACGGGCAGTCGGCGAAGGACAAGCTGTTCGGATGGTTCCGGGCAGGGGGCACCCTGGATGAGATTCCGTGCGACGTAGGTGTAGGAAACCTCGTCGGTGACGGAGTTCGAAAGTTGCATCTCGAGAATCAGTTCCATCTCGCCAGCGGCGAGACCGGTCTCCTCGGTGAGTTCGCGCCTTGCGCCCTCAACGGGTTCCTCGGCCTCCTCGCAACCGCCTTCCGGGATCTCCCATTCGTAGGAATCGTGAGGATAGCGGAATTGCCCGACCAACCAGGTGTGGTCGAAGGCGTCGATGGGAATCACGGCGACCGCGCGGTTCTTGAAATGGACGACGGTGTAGTGGCCGGGATCACCGTTGGGATGGATGACCTCGTTCTCAACGATGCGGAACCAAGGGTTCTCGAAACGGGTCGTGCTCTGCTTCGTCTGCCAGGGATTGGCTTCGTTCATGGCCTCCCCATCGCGTGAAAGCGGCGAGGGAGCAAGTGGAATGAATCACGAAAATGGAACACGACGGTAACAGAACGGGAACACGGGCGCGCGAGGTTGCGAGTGTCAGTCGATCGATCGCTCCCTCGGGAGCGACGCACACGAAACCCGAACCCGAACCCTAAACCGATACCCATTATGAAAACCAAGCGGCTTCAGTCCTCCTCTTCTTCCCGCGGCTTCACGCTGCTCGAACTCCTCGTGACCATCGGTATCATCGCCGTGCTCGCCTCCGTGGCCATGCCCGGCATCCAGAGCGCGATGATGAGCGGTCGCATGAACGCGGCCATGCGGCAGGGCCGCGAAATCAGCCTAGGTCTTATGGGTTACGCCATGGACTACAACGGGAGATTTCCCGACGGTCAGAACACCTATGGACAGGAGATCTCGAACGCGAACGCGGCCTTTCGCTCCCTCCGCGACTATGTCGAGGACGAGCGGGTCTTCGCGGTCGGCAGCTCGGCCTGGGGCAGCGAAGCCGACAACCATCGGGATGGCCCCGGCGAGTTCCTCCAGCCCGGCGAGAACCATTTCGCCTACATCGCGGGGCTGAACAATACGTCGACGCCCTACTGGCCGCTGGTCGTTGACGGAACAGACGGTTCCGGAACCTACAATCGAAACGAGGGACAGCGCGGGGGAACGTGGAAGGGGAAACGGGCGATCGTTGTGCGTGTCGACGGCAGTGCGTCGGTGGTGCCGTTGATGGGAGAAGACAATGCCCGCTATATCCCACGCCTGGAGGAGGAGGATCAGAACGCGCTGGTCGTCGAATCCTACATGGCGCGGGGAGCACGCCTGCTCGACCCGGAAGGTTAGGAATGGATGGCGGTGCCGGGGCCCGAGAGTGCGGGCCCCGGCGTTCGCGGACGCGGGCGATTCTCATTGTCATTCCGCTATTGTTTAGTAGATTTAATGCAGGCAATCAAGATTTCAGATGAAGCGCATGATTCAGATCGCGCCGAAGCAGCTGCGGGCCCTGATGGTTCTCATGCTGATTCTTCCGCTGGTTCCGACGGGGGTGCTGGTGCGTCTGCTTTGGGAGGAGCAGCAGTTCGTGACCGAGCAGGTGGCGGCGGATATGCGGAGGCTTTCCCACGCGCATCTGGCCACGGCGCTGGACGCGGTGCCGGGTGGGAGTATCGCGGACGGGGCGGCGCTCGCCGAACGATTGCGGCGGAGCTTCGACCCGGGCGTGCGTTTTGAGGTGGTGGACGGATTGGGGAAGGTGCTCCATTCCGATGCGGGGTTCGGAGCCTTGGAGGAGGAGGCGGTTTCCACGACGTTCGGCCCATGGGAGGTGACGATGCGTGGGGCGGGCGAGGATGCGGCGCAGTCGGCGGCGGGGCATTCCGGAACCGTCTGGGGCATGGTCGCGGGCTTGCTTGCGGTCACGTTCGTCATCACCGCTGTGGCGGCGTGGGCGGTCACACGCCGGATGCGGATCGAGGAGATGCAGTGCGACTCGCTGGCCGCGATTTCGCATGAATTGAAAACACCGGTTTCCTCGACACGCGTGCTCCTGGAGACGCTGCGCGATGGAGAAGGAGAGGATCGGATGAAACTGCTGGAGGATTACCTCGATTTGCTTCTGCAAGAGAATCTGCGCATGGGACGGCTCGTCGAGAATTTCCTCAATCACAGCCGACTGGAGCAAAAGCGGCAGCGCTTCCGGATGGAAGCCGTCGAGCCGGCGTTGGTTGTTC
>JAHEDC010000238.1 GCA_024641425.1 Verrucomicrobiales bacterium
GTCGCGGGTTCATCCTCGATGACGGTCAGGGAAGGCCGCCGCGGGGGGTCGGGGGGGACGACTCCGGAGGGAAGGGTCTCCGGCAATTTTTCCGCAACTTCCTCCTTGGCCGGAGTCTCGCCGTCCCGGGGGAGAGTGGCCACGACTTCGGGTGATTTAGTCCCCGCCGGGGCGGGAGTCTCCACCGACTCGGGTGCGCCCCCTGGAATTCGGATGGTCTTTCCTGCGATGAGGTCGTCCCCGCTCATCCCGTTCGCGCGTTTGAGGGCGGCAATACTCGTGTCGAATTCCCTGCTGATGCTCCACAGCGAATCCCCTTTCTTCACCGTATAGTCCCTGAGATCGGCGGTGTCGGCGACCTTGGACGGAGTAATCTCGGTGCGAACCGTTGCCTCGGGCATCACGTCGGCTTCGTAATCGAGTTCGACCTCGGGATCCAGATAATCCTCGACTCGTGAAGAGGAATAGTCAGCGGACGGGTCGTCGAAGCTCATGTCGACTTGCCCGGCATTCGCGGCAATCGCCGGATCGACACTCGAGACAACGAGGCCCGAATTGCCCTTTTTCCCCATGTCGAAGCACGATGCGAAAACGAGACTACCCGCCGCAAGAAGGCTCGCGGCGCCGGCAGGGCGGCAGGAACGAAGAAGGCGCGGAAATTTCATATCCCTATGATTCCAAGGCCCGCTGGCTTTGGCAATCACGAATTCACAGGGCACCCGCGATTCCAACGTCCCGTTCCCTGAAGAAAAGGCCGATATCCGCACGGACTTCGCGAAAATGCCGATCCAGGCAGTGACCGCCGGAGGCTGGATATCCGACCGGGGTCGGGGCTTCGCCAACATCCGGAAACCGCCGCCGTGATGAAAGCGTTGTGCACCGCCATCCGGGCGGGTCCTTCGACACCGAAGCGTCGATCCAAGCCCACGGATGCAACGCCCCAGGGCGTGAAAATCTGCGCGCGGGGAGAGTTCCCCTTCCTCCGGTTCGGGAAACCCTGAGGGGATTTGATCGGCGCGGGGAAAAACCTACCCCGGAACTCCCGGCCCAGGGAGAACTTCGCCGTGAAATACTCGACCACCATAAACACTTGGGACGCCGACCTGAACGACAGCATTGAAGCGGTCCTCGGGAAGGCGGCCACCAGAACCTTGAATGGCGTCGGTCTGGCAACAGAGAACGGAGGACTCTTCCTCCGATTGGAGAAACTGAAAAAACCAAAGTGCGTAGGGGAAAGCGGAATCGGAGTGTCGGGACACTCCAGGCGGAGCCTTCACCATTTCCTTCCATGGCGTTTCATTGTCCGCCGAATTGAGATGACGCTCACGCAACAATCGGCGCCCCCTCGGTTGCGGCGCGCTGAAACCACCCTACATCCTCCTTTTCAACCTACCCCTAATCGGGGATGGCACCATCGAAAAACAACTGACGACAATCACCCCCATTCCGAACGATATTCAGCACTTTTACCCCTATGCAACCGACATCCCGACCAACTCGCATTCAATCCTTGTGTGCCGCCCTCGCCCTCGCGTGCTTCACTTTTCCATCCGCTCGGGCGGAAATTCCCTCCGAGTTGCCCGATCCGGACGGCCAGCCGGCGGATCCGTCGAAGCCGGTGAAGGTCTTCATCCTGCTGGGACAGTCCAACATGCTGGGCATGGGCAAGATCAGCGGCCCGGATAAGCCGGGCACCCTTGAACATGCCACCAAGGAGGAGAAGCTCTATCCCTTCCTGGTCGATGACACCGGTAACTGGACGGAGCGAAAGGATGTCCGCAATGTGCGCGTCATGGTGGGCAAGGGCGGCATGCAGGTCTTCAACAACGAATGGATGAGCGTCAAGGGAAGAACCATCGGCCCGGAACTCGGAATCGGCCACCACATGGGCAACCTTCTGGAAGAACCCGTCATGATCCTCAAGAGCTGCATCGGCAACCGCAGTCTGGGTTGGGATCTGCTTCCTCCGGGCAGCGCGCAGTATGAAGCTGAAGTCACCGACAAAAAAGGGAACAAGATCACCAAGGTGTTTGCCGGATACAAGGAATCGCCGGATTCCTGGGAGAAGGGCACCGAGCCGGTGCCGATCGGCTGGTACGCGGGAAAGCAGTATGACGACGACACCGCCAACGCCAAGAAAGTGCTTGCGGAACTGGACACGTATTACCCGGGGGCCAAGGGATACGAGATCGCGGGGTTCTTCTGGTGGCAGGGCGACAAGGATCGTTACAACGCCGCCCATGCGAGCCACTACGAACAGAACCTGGTCCACCTGATCAAGCAACTGCGCGCGGATTTCGAGGCCCCGGACGCCAAGTTCGTCTGTGCCACGCTCGGTCAGACCGAGAAAGGTGCCACGGGGAACGAAGGAATGATCCTCGACGCCACGCTCGCCGTCGATGGGGAGACGGGCAAATACCCGGAGTTCAAAGGCAACGTCGCCAGCGTTTACACGCACCCCCTTTCCAAGGGCGGCGCTTCCAACAGCCACTACGGAGGGAATGCCGAGACCTACATGAATGTCGGTCTTGCCATGGGAGAAGCCATGGCAAAACTGCTTGAGGGAAACCATTGAACATTCGGGCAATAGGGACCCGTGCCTTCGCGGCTCGAGCCTGTATTGTTGGCTCCGGGCTCCTCGGCGCTGCGGATGTCCCCCTTCCCGGCGCGATCCCCCCCGGCATTCGGGGCCACGATTCTCACGTCGCCCCTTTCTTCAATGCCTATTGCACCGGTTGCCATGGACCGGAGAAGCGCAAGGGCGGGATTGCTTTAGATACCCTGGGCGGAGATCTCGCAGCGGGACAAGAATTGGAAACCTGGGCATTGATCCTGGAAAGGCTCGGGAGCGGCGAGATGCCTCCGGAGGACGAGCCGCAGCCAGATGCGGAAATGCGCAAGGCCATCACGGATTGGATCGACCGCGGACTGCGCGACTTCGTCGGGAAAGAGCGCGAGGAGTCGAACACACCGACCGCGCGGCGGCTGACCAATTTCGAGTATGAGAACACGCTGCGGGACCTTCTCGGTTTCGAGTTGAGGCTCATCGACGACCTGCCCAAGGATCCGGTCAAACCCTACAAGTTCAACAACACGGCCGAATTCATGCTGATCGGGCCGGAACAGCTCGACCATTACCTCGAATGTGCTCGGCGGGCGATGGCGAGCGCGATCGTCGATCCCGATGTGCCCGAGGTGCACAAGACGCGGGTTGAGTGGAAGTCCCACGGGCTGGAGCGCGGGCTTGGCGGCGATGAATTGGGCGTTTGGGGGAATCGTCGCAACACCCCTGCCACGGGCATGGGCTTGAAGGGCTTTCCGGAAACCGGCGGGTTTCGCATCCGGATCAAGGCGTCGGCGATCCTTCCTCCGGGCATCACTGAGTTACCCCTGCGTTTGGTGATGGGCTATGACTTGAACGTCAACAGCTCAACCCTGCGGATAGCGCCCGTCGGAACCATTTCCCTGCAAAACACCCCGGACGATCCGCAGGTCTTCGAGTTCCGCGGCCGGATCGAGAATTTCCCGGTCAGCCCGGGCGGGATGAAGAACGGGACGCTCCAGCCCGACTCCATGGTGATCACACCGCAGAACCTGTATGACGACGGCACCCTGAACGACGAGAACGCCTTTAGTAAGCCACGGAATCTCTCCATGCCCCGCGCCGTCATCGAGTGGATGGAATTTGAAGCCCCGGTCATCGAAACCTGGCCGCCAGAGCACCATACCCGGATCCTCTTCGACTCTCCCTTGCGGGAGAGCGACCCGAAAGCCTACGTCCGCGAAGTGTTGGCGCGTTTCATGACCCGGGCCTATCGGCGACCCGCGACCGAAGAAGAGGTCGACCGCTTCATGAAAGTCCACGCGCTGGTTGCGCCTGAACTGGAGTCACTCGAAGCCACGATGCGCGAGACCTTGGCCATGGTGTTGGTGTCACCGCAATTCCTCTATCATACGGTGGCGGAAGACGGATTGGCATCTCGGCAGTATGAGCTGGCCTCGAGGCTGTCCTACTTTCTCTGGGGCAGCATGCCGGACGCGGAACTCGTGGCCCTGGCGGAGAAAGGAAGCCTTGAGGATCCAAGCGTCATCGATGGCCAGGTACGCCGTCTGCTGGCAGACGGCCGGTGCCGCGACTTCGTCGCGAATTTCACCACGCAATGGCTGAGCCTCGCCAAGATGAAAACGGTTCCGATCAATCGGGATCTCTTTCCCCGTTTCCTCTACTACGTTCCTTTCGGAGAGAGGGCCGGAACCGAGGAACCATATCGTCCTACCATCCGCGACTCCATGCTTGAGGAGACCGTGGGTTTCATCGCCGAGTTGATTCGACGCAATGCCAGTGTTCTGAACATTGTTGATTCGGACTTCGCAGTTTTGAACCAGGCGCTGGCAGCGCACTACGGTGTGGAGGGCGTCCAGGGACACGCGCTTCGTCCCGTGGCGTTGAAACCAGCTCACCGGCTCGGCGGCCTGCTGACCCAGGGTTCGGTTCTCATCGGCAACGGCACGGGTTCCGCACCGCACCCCATCTATCGGGCGGTCTGGCTGCGCGAGGCCATCCTTGGCGACGAGGTCAAGCCGCCGCCAGCGGACGTGCCGGCCCTCGCCGATTCGGTCGGCGAGTCCGCGGAGAAGGCAGTGATGATCAAAGACCTCCTGCGCCAGCATCGGCAGAAGGAAAGCTGCAACGACTGCCACGTCCGCCTCGACCCCTGGGGAATTCCTTTTGAACGCTACAACGCGATCGGCAAGTATCAGCCTCAGGTGCCCCCGCAAGGCGCTCGGGTGCGAGGTTTCAGCGCACAGTACCATCAAGATCTGGCCGGGTACCTCGACTACCTGAAGACCGTCAACACCGTGGAGGTGCAGGCGAATACGCGGCTCCCGTATGGGCCCGAAGTCGATGGCATGGAAGACCTGAAGGCGTATCTGTTGAAGGAGCGAGAGAACGACATCGCCGAAGCCGTTCTCCGCAAACTGCTCGCCTACGGCCTCGGACGCGAACTGACCTACCGGGACCGACCGTCCGTGGAGGAACTACTTCGGAAGGCCAGAGAGCACCAGCATCGGTTTCAGGATATGATCGTGACGATCTGCCAAAGTGAAACCTTCAAGGGAGGTAACCCTTAGATTACGATGAAACAAAAATCCTGGCATCTGAACCGACGTGAGCTTCTAAAGGGGGGTGGCATCGCGCTGGCCCTCCCCTTCCTCGAAAGCATGGCTTGGGCGAAGGGCGCGCAGGGCAAGGATCTGCCAAAGCGACTGCTGGTCAGCTACTTTGCCTACGGAGCCTACATGCCCGATGGCGTAAACGGCGTGCCAACGGGAGACGTGCCTCACCACGACTGGAGTTGGTGGCCGTGCCCGAATCCCGGTTCCCTCACCTTCAACAATTCGTCGGCCCCCTTCGAACCGCTAAAAGACTCCATCAGCTACCTCCGCGGCCTCGATCACGCTGGTGGGTGGGCGCTCGGCGGTCATAGTTCCGGCGATGTCTTTGCCACCGGCGCGGACATGGTGGGGAAGGAGAGGACCAACAACATCTCAATCGATCAGGCGGCCGCCAACCTGCACGGCCATCAAACGCGCTATGCGTCGCTGGTGCTCGGCACCGAAGGCGGCACCGGTTCCTACGGATCCTGCAAAACCCTCTCGCATCGAGGCCCCGGTCGCCCCATTCCCTCCATGCACAGGCCCCAGGAGATCTTCAATCGGCTGTTCGATCCCTACACGGGAAAAGGCGTCGGGCAGGTGCGGGCCGGGCTCAAGCGGGAAGCAAGCATCCTCGACCTGATGATGGAGCACAGCCGCAGTTTCAAAAACCGCCTCGGCCGTGAGGACCAGGGCAAGGTGGACGAGTACCTCGACTCCCTCCGCGCTCTCGAGCAGAGGGTGGAACGCACCAGCAAGTGGACCCACGAGCCGCTCCCGGCGGTCGATACGAAGGGTTTGAACCTTGAGGTTTCCCACAAGGATCCGCAGGAATACCTCCGCTGCATGTACGACCTGGTCTATCTCGCCTTCCAGACCGATTCGACACGCTTCGCGACACTCATGCTGGAAAGCGAAAGCTCCTCGGACAGCGAGATGTGGAATTACGCGACCTATGCCCTGGGTTACAAGGGGGCCACGCACGACATCGCGCACAAACGACCGATCGACTATTCGGGGCAATGGGACCGTTGGCGCGCGGAGCAGCACGCTTACTTCCTTAAGCGCCTGCGCGACACCAAGGAAGGGGACGGTAACATGCTCGACCACACGGTCGTCCTCTGGGGATCGGCGCATCCGCATGCCTCGCACAGTACCAGGAACTACCCGATCCACCTCGCCGGCGGCAACAAACTCGGATTCAAACACGGCAAGCTCCATTCCTTCGAAGGCGAGAAAAAAGTCCCCCTCGCCAACCTCTTTGTATCGATGCTCAATGCCGTCGGCGTGCCGACGGAAACGTTCGCCGACAGCACCGGCGAGATGACGGAGTTGAGGGGATAGAAAAGCGATCCACGCTTGGAAAATCACAGAGAAAACCGAAGACCCATGCCCCTCAAACGACACCCCTTGCGCGCCTTCCTTGCCTTCGCTTTGGTCGCGTCGATGACGACGAACATCGCGGCGAGGGCGGCAGACCCCCTGCCCCGCGTGCTGATCCTCGGCGACAGCGTCTACCAGCAGGTAGCCGCCGAGACGGTAAAGGAACTCAAGGATCGGGCGGAAGTCATCTCCAGGCCCATGCAACCGACCGAGATCTGCAACACGACAACCGCTCTGGAGAAGCTCGACGAGTGGTTGGGCGAGGGCAAATGGGATCTTATCCACTTCAACTTCGGACTCGGCGATCTTGTCTATCGGGCGCCGGGAATGAGGGCCTTTCGCGTGATGTCCAAAGCGGCCGGTGGCATCCGCACCACCGAATCGGAACAGTATGAGAAAAACCTGCGCGAACTGGTCAAACGTCTCAAAGCGACAGGGGCCCGCCTTATTTGGGCGAGCACCACGCCGATCACAAGCCCTCATACCGACAGACTCTTCGATCCAGGCTCCGAGATCGAATTGAATGCCATCGCCGCCCGTGTCATGGTCGAAAACCAGATTCCGATCAATGACATGCATGCCTTTGTGCTCGCCCAGGTGAAAGAGAACAAGGATCCGAGCCCCTTCTCTTTCAACCGGGCCCCGCTCCACACGCCGGTCGTCGAAATGATTCGCTCCGGCCTCGGACTCTAAACACTCATGCGCATCCGTTGGCAGAATCTTCTCGGTGCGGCTTGTCTTATGGCGGTGACAGGCTTGGGCGTCTCGTCGACCGACGCCGAAGGGACGGCCTCCGTTTTAGCCCCTCCCGACGCCACCTCCTTTGTCCCTCATAACGTGGAGGTCTTGCTCGATGCCTATTGCCTTGCGTGTCACGACGAAGACAATCACAAGGGAGACGTCCGTCTGAATCGAATGGGCACAGTTCCGCTGGAGGCAAGCCTCGAGTTGCTCAGCAGGATACAAGAGCAACTCCTCACCGGCGAGATGCCCCCGAAGAAGAAAAAGGAAAGACCGTCCGAGGCCGAGCGTGACGCATTGGTGGCCTGGATCTCCAAGGAACTCAGGAAGCATGACGCCGCGACGTTTGAGGACAAGCTTCGCTATGCCGCCTACGGGAACTTCGTCGACCACGGGAAGCTCTTCAGCGGCGAGATCAAGGATGCGCCTTTCAGCCCGGCGCGCCGCTGGATGGTGAGCCCGCAGATTTTCGAACAGCGCGTCATGGATGTCTTCGGACTTGAGGGCAGGGAACGGGAAATGTCCTTCTACGGAGTGACGAATCCCTTCATCCTCACGGAGGGATCGGGTGTCCGCGACTACGACACCGGGCTTCTCGATGGCGGTCACCTGCTGGTGATGTTGACCAATGCGGATTGGATTTCCTCAAAGCAGATCCGCCCGGCACGGGTGAAGAATGGAGAGATCGGCGCGGGCGATTTTCCGGATCCGAAGGACAAGTGGTCGCCGCGCACCACGCCATCCGCCTTCGAGGCGATCATCCTGAAGAAAACGACGCCTTCCGACGGGGAGATGACCGAGGCGATCAAAACCCAGTTCGCCTGCGTTCTGCGCCGCGCACCCACTTCGGAGGAACTCTCCAGGTATCTGGAACTGACCCGCTTGGCGATCGGGATCGGGGGCAATACCGAAGGACTGCGCCAGATGCTGGTGGCGGTTCTTCTTGAGTCGGAGTTCCTCTACCGCCTGGAGTTCGGCGACGGCCCCGAAGACAGCCATGGGCGGAAAATGCTTTCGCCGCGTGAGGCTGCCTATGCCATCTCCTACGCGCTTGGAGACCGCGGGCCGGATGCGGAGCTGATCAAGGCCTCTGAAACCGGCCGCCTTCAGACCAAAGAGGACTACAAGAGCGAGGTGGAACGCCTGCTGGCCGATGAGAACTATTACCGTGGATCGGTTGATCCCGCCTTCACCACCAGCAAGGTGAAGTCCCACATCACCTCGCACCCGAAGATCAATCGCTTCTTCCGCGAGTTTTTCGGTTACGCCAATGCGGCCAAGGTTTTCAAGGATGCCGAACGGAGCGAGGGATACTACGCCAACCCGGGGCGCGGCACACTTGGGACGCCAGGCTTCCTTGTCGACGAGGCCGACAGAGTGGTGGATCTCATCCTGCGGGAAGACAAAAATGTGTTCCAGCGCTTGCTCACGACCGACGAATATTTCGTCTATCACAACCGCAGCGATGAGGAAGGAAGCAAGATCATCCGGGAATGGCGCGAGGTTTACGACGAACTGAAGGGAACCGATTGGAGAATCAAGCCCGAGGAGGTGCTGGCCCACTACGGGGATTTCATCAAGGCACGCCCATCGATGCGCCCGCTGGACTCCACGCGGCCGGGCGAGTTGGTGAACTACATGCTGTATTTCGAGGAGTCGTTTGGGCAAGGCAGGACCCCTTTCACCACGCCGCCTTGGTTCCACGGATACACCTTCCATCACTCACCGTTCTATAGCCTGCCGCCGACACCGAGCATTGGTCGCTATGGTAGCTGGAAATCCACGAAGATCGACCCAAAGATCGGCAAGGGCACGTTCTGGGACTACCCGGCGCAGCAGCCGTTCAAGGTGCCGAACCGCATGGGCATCCTGACGCATCCCGCATGGCTGATCGCGCACTCGAAGAACACGCAGAACGATCCGGTGACGCGCGGTCGCTGGATTCGTGAAAAGCTTCTGGCGGGTCGTGTTCCCGACATCCCGATCACGGTGGATGCCGTGATCCCGGAGGATCATGAGAAAACCCTTCGCACCCGCCTGGAAATCAAGACCCAGGACCAGGAGTGCTGGAAGTGCCACCAGTACATGAATCCGCTGGGTCTGCCTTTCGAGTCCTTCGACGACTTCGGCCGCTACCGCATGGAGGAAATGCTGG